>JABDBM010000077.1:0-1137 GCA_013288685.1 Bacteroidota bacterium
GGTTTGATGTAAATCATAATCTGTCCATAAAGCACCGCTGCGTGCTGCTGTGCCCATTTCAACATAACCTTTGGCTTGTACCGGTGGTACGCCACCCTGCAGCATGCCGTCTAAAGCCTGGTCGTCGGTAAATTCAACCCATTGCAGGTCGGGCTTGCCTATGGCAGCACCTAATACGGCAGCAACTTCGCCGGTAGTACGGTCGTCGCTTATGGCATAACGGACGCTTTTCCCGGTAAACGGTTGTTGAATTTCTTCGGCAATTACATCGGCAATGTTTTCGGGATGCACCATCACCAAACGCGTATTAGCATCGTAATTTGATCCGATAAAGCCCAGGTGTTTAATCATGCCGATATTACTAAAGAAATTAAAGTAAAAGAACCCGGCCCTGATGTGTTTAATGGCAACGCCTGCCAATTGGTTAAGTATAGTTTCAGTATCGTGCAAACCGGTTATCTGTCCGGTGCCGTTTTCTAAATCGGCCCCAACACTGCTTAAGTTTACAATGCGGGTTATCCCGGTGTTCCTGATGGCTGTTGCATAGCTGTGTGCAATAGTCTTAGCATTTTCCCGGTAATCGGCAGCGGCAAAATTTGGCGGTACCATGGTGTAAACGGCATCGGCCCCGGTAAATGCTTTTGTTAAAAATGCGGCGTCGGTTAAGGAGCCGATAGCTGCCTTTGCGCCTAATGCCTCGATAGCTGCTGTTTTATCCGCACTGCTGCTGATAACGGTTACCTGGTGCCCTGCTGCAATTAATTGCTTGGTCAGTGGTTTGCTAATATTGCCCAATGACCCTGTTACTGTAATTTTCATACTATTTTTATATTTTGTTTTTAATGATGAACAAAGGTATATTTGTACTTACTTTTATACAAGTACTTACCCTAAAGTATGTATACCCATGACAGCAGTAAAAGAAAATTCGACCCTGCAGGAAAACAAGAAGATCGCCCTGCAAATGTGCCCGGTAACTTATATTATGGATAAAATAGGCAGTTTCTGGAAGCCTATTATATTGTATCAGTTAACAAGTGGCAGCAAACGGTACAGCGAATTAAAAAAGGCCATCCCCGCCATCACCGAAAAAATGCTGATACAACACTTAAAGCAGATGGAAGCCGATGATTTAAT
>JABDBM010000077.1:1171-4149 GCA_013288685.1 Bacteroidota bacterium
GCGAAGCAAGGCCCGTTGTGCCACCTTATGTTAGCTATAGCCTAACGCCGGCCGGCCAGGCCCTTCAACCCGTTTTACATGCTATGGTTTTGTGGGCGATTGAGGATAGGGAGAAGAGATTTTAAAATTACGGGTCACGATTTCGCGCCAACGTACCGCTTTGCAATATTTTCAATATTTGAGACAAAATAGCCCATATTAACATTGGTAACAAACTTTTTATAGGGTATTGTTTGCTATTATTAAAAAAAATGGGTTTTATTGCAAAATATTGTATTTAAAGGTACAATTTAGAGGCTTCATTACGTTATGTATCACCAATATATTAACCGGATGAATTTTTCGTTAAAAAAGTATAAAGAATAACATAAATAGTTTTTTTATTTCATTAAAATTCTATTTTTGTTATTCGCAAATAAAAAACGCATAAAACGCATTTAACAAACTTATATTTATAAACTAAAACTAAAACTAAAAACTAAAGTAATGGCAAACGCACCAACAAAACCAACTAGCCCTGTTAAAACCGAGAAACCAGCTGCGTCAGGCTTGTTTGCAACACTAACTATTCCAATTTGCATCGTAGTTGCAATCCTGTTATTTACGTTTGTATTAGGTAATGAAAGCAATTATGCTGACGGAGACGTAGAAAAAGGTGTTCCAAACTTTTTGGGCACAATCCACCGGGGTGGTCACCTTGTACCTGTAATTATGTCGTACCTGTTAATGGTAATCGTATTCTCTTTCGAGCGTTTCGTTGTTATTGGCAAAGCATCTGGTACCAGCAATGTTGATATTTTTGTACGTAAAATACAAAGCTTGCTTAATGCAGGTAACATTGATGCTGCAAGTGCAGAATGCGACAAACAAAAAGGTTCGGTAGCAAACGTTATCAAATCGGGTTTGAAAAAATACCGCGATATGGAGCAGGAGCACGATCTGGATCTGGATCAAAAATCATTGGCTATTCAAAAAGACATTGAAGAAGCAACATCATTAGAAATGCCAATGCTTGAGCAAAACCTTACCATCATTGCTACCCTGGTATCAATTGGTACATTAACCGGTCTGTTAGGTACAGTATTCGGTATGATTGCGGCTTTCGCTGCGTTAGCAACTTCGGGTGCTGCAAGCTCAACTGCGTTATCGGCATCAATTTCTGAAGCGCTTGTAAACACTGCGTTAGGTATCAGTACTTCGGCGCTGTCAATTGTAATGTATAACGTATTTACATCAAAAATTGATAAGTTGACTTATGCTATTGACGAAGCAGGTTTCAGCATTGTGCAAACATTTGCTGCATCACATAAAAAATAAGAAACTCGCTATTGCTTAGTTTTACTCCCGGCCATGCACACCATGGCCGGGAATAGTATAATTCACTTGCAATTTTCACTAAAAAATTAACAAATTATGCCCAGAGTAAAAGTCGGGAGGAAAAGCACATTCATTGATATGACCGCCATGTGCGACGTTGCTTTCCTGTTGCTTACATTTTTTATATTAACAGCAAAGCCCAGGATTGATGATCCGGTTAAGGCCGAAGTGCCTGCCTCTTCGAAGTTGAAGACAGTACCCGAGGATAACCTTGCCCTGATAACCATAGGTAATGTTAACGGCAAGGACGAAGTTTTTTATTCGGTTACCGGCAGCGATATTCGCAAAGAAACCTTAATTGCTATGGGCGAGAAATACAAAATCTCTTTTACTCCCGAAGAAATTTTGAAATTTCAAAACACCGAGGTATTTGGCGTGCCTATTGAAAGTTTGAAGCAGTTTTTGGCGATGAGCGAAGACGAGAAAAAGACTTTTCAGCAGCCTGGTATCCCCACAGATAGCACCGCTACTAACCAATTAGGCGACTGGTTATACACCTCGCGGCAGGCCGATAAAGGTTTGCACGGTAAGGATCTTGATGTTGCCATAAAAGGCGATAAAAAAGAACAATATCCGGCTATTGATTTGGTTATTGGCGTGTTAGGAAAACAAAAAATATTTAAATTTAGTTTAATTACGGACCTTAAAACAGTCGCAAAAACAAAATAACACCATGGCAGAATTAGATACCTCCGGCGGGGGTAAGCACAAAGGTGGCAAGGTACGAAGTAAAAAGGCATCAACCCGTATTGACCTTACGGCAATGGTTGATCTTGCATTCTTACTCATCACCTTCTTTATGCTTACCACTACACTCGCTAAAAAGAAAGAAATGGATTTGGCCATGCCGGATAACTCGCACCTGGAAGTTCAGCTACCGGTTGCAGCAACACGGTCAATGACCATCCTTTTGGGAAGCCATAATAAAATTGAGTGGTATATGGGCGAGGCTGGTAAAACCCCGCCAACACTGGATAATTATGGTAAAGACGGTTTACGCAAAGCATTAATAGAAAACAGCAAAAAAGTTGTAGAAACGCATGGTACGGACCCGAAAACCAATTTCATGATTGTGTTGATAAAGCCGAGCGATAAATCAAGTTACGAAAATTTGGTGACCACACTGGATGAAATGAGTATCGTTAATATCCAATCGTACGCTATCACAAAACTGCTTCCTATGGAAGTGGAGGAGTTGAAGAAAAATAATATTTATTAATAACAATTAGTTTACGGTTTAAACGTTCATTAATTACTAAAGCCAAAAACAATGTTTGGATCAAAATTAGACATACTCGATCAGAAATGGATTGATGTCGTATTTACCGATCGTAACAAGGAATACGGTGCATACCAGCTAAGAAGGGATAACGGGCGCAATACCCGTACGGCCTTACTTATTGGTGTTGTATTTTTTGTTGTTGCCATATCAGCAAATACCATCGCCAACATGATCTCGGGATTTATCCCGAAGGGTAAGGAGAAAGTTAAAATTACCAACGTGGTATTACAACCAACGGCGGGAACTTTACCTGATCCACTTTTGGTTTTGGTGGTTCGGGCGGCGGTGGCGGAGGTGGTTTCTTTACATCGGGTGGGGG
>JABDBM010000077.1:4159-6519 GCA_013288685.1 Bacteroidota bacterium
GTATTACAACCACCCCCACCCGATGTAAAGAAACCACCTCCGCCACCGCCGCCCGAACCACCAAAACCAAAAGTGGATCAGGTAAAGTTCCCGCCGTTGGTTGTAAAACCCGATGTGCAGGTAAAAGAACAACCACCAACCCAAAAAGAATTGGAAGTTGCCGACCCTGGTCAAAAAAACCTGAAGGGCGATAAGAATGCTGACGTAAGTATCGACGAGCCGGTAGGCAACTCGGATGTTAAGGTTACCGAAGATGACCCGAACAAATTATTTACATCGGTTGAAAATCCGCCTGAGTTTCCGGGAGGTATAGAGAAGTTTTACGCTTATTTAGGTAAAAGTATCCGTTACCCTGCTATAGCCCGCGAAAACGGTACGCAAGGAAAAGTTATTTTGCAATTTGTTTGCGAACGCGATGGCTCCCTTACCGATATAAAAGTTGTACGCGGAATTGGCGACGGATGTGATGAAGAAGCAGTACGCGTGTTAAGGGCATCTCCAAAATGGAAAGCTGGTATTCAAAACGGTCGTCCGGTACGTGTACAATACAATGTACCAGTATCATTCACCCTGGCCGAGTAATAAAAGTTAAAGATGTTATCAAATAATAACAAGCAAAAATCGCTCAAAAGGCGATTTTTGCTTATTTTAGGAGGTCTGCGAGATCAGTTTCCGCTTATTTTAGCGATAGCTGCATTCATTAGTTTTTTGAGTTTGGGCCTGATGATTATATTTTGGAACAGTATGCTGGCCGATTTTCCAAAAAATCAAAAAATAATATTTGGCTTGGTTATTATAGGCTTTGCCTTTTTGCGGTTTTCGCGTGTGTTAAGAAAAAAACCTGATGATGAATAATGTGATTGTTGCCCTAAGGGGCAATAAAATGGGTTTGAGATTAATTATTGTGGGTGTCGGTATTTTGGTAACTTTTGGTGGCTGTGGGCATAAAACTAAGCAGGATCAGGATAATGATGACTTGTCTGTTAGTAAAAGCAAAATGGTTGTTGATGAATCATTGCAGCCCATAGTTGACGAAGAGTTGTACGTTTTTAAGGCATTGTATCCCAATTTGCATCCAGAGGTGGCGTATGCTCCCGAAAATAATGCAGTAAATATGTTGTTGAATTACGATGTGCAGTTTGCGCTGCTGTCGCGCGATTTAAATGCACAGGAGCGCAGTGTTTTAGCTCAACGAAGGATAACGCCCATAGTAAGCCGTTTTGCATTAGATGCAGTGACCTTGATTGTAAATAAAGCGTCGAAGGACACCACCATTAAGGTTAGCGAAATAAAAAGAATGCTAAATAGTGATGCCAATACATCGAAAAGCACTGATAATACAAACAGTGCGTTAAACCACATAAAATCACCATCGGCGGATAATAAAACAGTAAGGAATATCGTTTTTGATAACCCGAACTCGGGTTTGGTAAGGTATTTGAAGGATTTTGCGGGGAATGCAGATTTTAAGCAAAAAAATATTTATTCGCTTAAATCAAACAAAGAGGTAATAAAATATGTGAGCGAGCACCCTGACGCCATAGGTATAACAGGTTTTGGCTGGCTAAACGACCCGGATAAGGACTATGCTGCAGCGGTTGGTAACGTGAAAATAGTAAGTGTGATGGATGATGTGACTAAAAACGCCCGAAAACAATATTTTACACCGTCGCAAACTACGCTGGCATTAAAGCAATATCCACTTGTGCGCAACTTGTATGTGCTGGATTGCACCGGAAGACGCGGCCTGGCTTATCAGTTTGCAGCATTTATATTAAGCGACCGCGGACAGCGAATTATTTTAAAATCGGGGCTGTTGCCCGATAGTATACCCAATAGGGTAATTAATATCAGAAAAAAAATATTACAATAGTAATAAAAGTGTCAGTTTTGTATAAACTTGTTTAAACTTGTTTGTGTAAATACCGTCAAAAAAATATATTATTGCATTATGAAACCCATGTAAATCAAATTGTTTAAGGTTGGGGCATAGCAGGCAAGTAAAAAACTAAAATAGTAATGCAGCACATAATAGGTGCCGCCAAATATTAACTCAAAAAAAGAATAATAATTTTAAACATGAAGATGATCAGTAAAATAGCCGCCGCAGGGTTAGGGTTATTACTTGTGGGCCCGTCGGCTTTTGCGCAAAGTTTAGCTGACGCTAAGAAAGCTATAGGCGCCGAGCAGTACCAAAAAGCAAAATCGATGCTTAAAAACCTTACGGTTACGCAAGCTGATAAGGATGAGAACTTTTTTTACCTGGGTTGGGTATACCTGAAACAGGATTATGTGGATTCGGCAAAGGCCACCTTCACTAAAGGGCTGGCAGTAAACGGCAAATCCTCGTTAAATTTAGT
>JABDBM010000077.1:6619-23022 GCA_013288685.1 Bacteroidota bacterium
GGTTGGGTATACCTGAAACAGGATTATGTGGATTCGGCAAAGGCCACCTTCACTAAAGGGCTGGCAGTAAACGGCAAATCCTCGTTAAATTTAGTTGGCTTAGGCGCCGTAGCCCATCAGGGGAAAGACGATGCTACCGCAACTACAAACTTTAACCAGGCTATTGATTTGGCTGGCAAAAAGAACAGTACACCTTTTTTGTATGTAGGTTTGTCATACCTGTTACCACTTAACGGAGCTACAATGGGGCAAAACGGCTACCCGGTTTCGCCTGCCAATGCCGATGCAGCCATTGCAGTATTAAACAAAGGCTTATTGGCTAACCCTAAAGATGTTGATGTGATGATTGCATTGGGCGATGCCTATCGTTCGCAGTTAAAAAGCAATGATGCGTATTCCAATTACTCATCGGCACTGGCTATTGACGCTAAATCAACTGCGGCAACAGTAGCTTTAGGCGTATTGTGGCGGTTTGCCGATAACTTCGACGATTCGGAAAAACAGTTTCAGGCCGCGTTAGCTATTGATCCTAACTTTGGACCGGCATACCGCGAATGGGCCGAGACAGATTTGCGCGAATCGTTTAAAGATCCTACGAAACATGATGCTAAAATTGCCGAGGCTGCCGATAATTATAAAAAATTTATCAGCTTAACGGATTATTCCACCGAATCGCAAATGCGCTACGCCGACTTCCTGATCAGTGCTAAAGATTATGTAACCCTACAAAAAGTGGCTACAGACCTTAGTGCTTCGGCTAAAAGTAATTTAAGGGTTTACCGTTATTTGGGCTATGCTGCATTTGAAAACAAAGATTACCCCGCAGGTTTAACTGCCATTAATAAATGGGTTACTGAAGCAGACGCTGCGCGTTTAATACCACGCGACTATTTAGTTAAAGGTCGTTTAGAGATAGCCATGAAGAACGATTCGCTGGGCGTATTGGATATGCGCAAGGCGTTACAGATGGATACAACCCAGGTTGACCTTTATATTGATATTGCAAAATCGTTATACGGTTTAAATAAATATATTGATGCCGGGGATGCTTACCATATTTATGGACAAAAATCATTAAAAGCTACCTTGAACGATCATTACCGTGAAGGTTTGAGTTATTATTTAGCCTATACCGATCAGTTGGATAAAGCATCGAAAGATAGCAAGTACAAACCAGACACCACTTTATTGGCTAAATCTGACTCGGCCTTTACCTATATCGAGCGTAAAGCAACAAAACCTGTTGCAACAATTATTCTTTACCATGCTTATGTAAAGGATTATGAAGATGCCGACAGAAATAATATTAAAGGACTGGCTAAACCTTTTTATGAGCAATACATTCAAATTGTATTAGCGAAAGGTACACCCGACGATAAAGCAAAGGTGAGTTTGGCAAATGCTTATGTATATTTAGGCCAATTTGCCGAAGTGAAGGAAAAGGACGATGCCAAGGCTTTAGACATGTATACTAAAGCGAAAGACATGGACCCAACAAATGCACAGGTAGTTTATTATTTTGCAAAAAAAGCACAAGGTAAAACCAAATAAAAGGTAATTCTATAAAAATGAGGCCTCCCGGTTTACCGGGGGGCTTTTTTTTTGCGTTTTTAAGTATTTACGTTTGTATATTTGTATGGGATGTTAATCTCCCCCATCGCTTCCCCAATTGCTTCAGGAATTTTTATTGCCATTTAAAACAAATTACCAGCATGAAAATTATCAGTAAAACAGCCACCGCAGTATTAGGGTTAATACTTATGGGCCCCCCGGTTTTTGCGCAAAGTTTGGCTGATGCCAAAAAAGCTATAGGCGCCGAGCAATACCAAAAAGCTAAATCGATGCTTAAAAGCCTTACGGTTACACAAGCTGATAAGGATGAGAATTTTTTTTACCTTGGTTGGGTATACCTGAAACAGGATTATGTGGATTCGGCAAAGGCCACCTTCACTAAAGGGCTGGCAGTAAACGGCAAATCCTCGTTAAATTTAGTTGGCTTAGGCGCCGTAGCGCATCAGGGAAAAGATGATGCTACTGCAACTACGAACTTTAACCAGGCTATTGACTTGGCGGGCAAAAAGAACAGTACACCTTTTTTGTATGTAGGTTTGTCATACCTGTTACCACTTAACGGAGCTACAATGGGGCAAAACGGTTACCCGGTTTCGGCCGCCAATGCCGATGCTGCAATTGCGGCGTTAAATAAAGGCTTATTGGCAAACCCAAAAGACGTTGACATACTTATTGCTTTGGGCGATGCATACCGCTCGCAGTTAAAAAGCAATGACGCTTATTCTAACTATTCATCTGCCCTGGCAATTGATCCTAAATCGGCCGCTGCCAACGTTGCCGAAGGTGTGTTGTGGCGTTTTGCCGATAACTTTGAAGATTCGGAGAAACAATTTAAAGCGGCATTGGATATCGACCCTAATTATGGCCCTGCTTATCGCGAATGGGCCGAAACAGACTTGCGCTGGAGTTTTAAAGATCCCGATCAGCACGATGCGAAAATTGTTCAGGCTGCAGATCACTATAAAAAATTTATCAGTTTAACGGATTACTCGCCAGAATCGCAGATGCGTTACGCCGACTTCCTGATCACCGCTAAGGATTTTGTGACCCTCCAAAAAGTAGCCGCTGACTTGAGTGCGTCAACCAAAACCAATTTGAGAATTTACCGTTATTTAGGCACGGCGGCGTACGAAAATAAAGATTATAGTGTCGGTTTAAGCGCCATGGCTAAATGGGTTAACGGAGCTGATCCTAAACGTTTAATACCTGGTGACTATTTGACCAAAGCCCGTTTGGAACTTGCACTAAAAAATGATTCCGCTGGCATAATAGACTTGCGTAAAGCGATATCGTTAGATACCACCCAGGTTGATCTTTACAGCGAAATAGCGGCATCGTTGTTTACACTAAAAAAATATAAAGAAGCCGGCGATGCCTATAAATTTTATGCGGAAAGATCAAGAAATGCGAAACTGCTTGATCATTACCGCGAAGGCTTTAGTTATTACCAGGCGTTTAAATACGAGGTAATTGCACAGCAAACAGATAAAACAGTAAAGCTCGATTCGGCGCTGCTTGTCCAGGCAGATTCGGCGTTTACTTACGTTGAGCGTAAATGGACTAAACCAAGTGCAGCCATTGTTTATTTTCATGCCAATGTTAAGGATTTTCAAGATGGGGACCGCAATAACATAAAAGGCCTGGCGAAACCTTACTTTGAACAATACATTCAATTGGTTACCGGAAGCGGAGGTTCAATGACTGACGACATTAAAAGCAATTTGGCGGTTGCTTATGTATATTTGGGTACTTACGCTCAGTTTAAGGATAAAGACGATGCTAAAGCATTAGAATACTTTACTAAAGCAAAGGAAATGGACCCAACCAATGCGCAGGTTACCTATTACTTCGCCACGAAGGGGAAAGGGAAATAGTCTCAAGTCATGGGTCGAAAGTCTTAGGTCGAAAATCGCCGCTCGCGGTTTTGTTGACTTGAGACTTTCGGCTTAAGACTTTTTTTCTTGCATCTGATTCTTGACTGTCCGTTGACGTTTGTATATTTGCACCATGGAAGTTAAAAGTTTACCGGTTAATTTTTTGCCCATCATTTTTCAAATGATAGTGGCTTTGGGTTTTGTGGTGGGTACCATGTTTGTAACCCACAAAATAGGCCCCAAACGCAAAACAAAGGATAAGTTAACGCCTTTTGAGGCAGGTATTGAGGTTATTGGTAACGCCCGTAATCCCATCTCCATTAAATATTTCCTGGTGGCCATCCTTTTTGTGCTGTTTGATGTGGAAGTAATATTTATGTATCCATGGGCAGTAAACTTCGGCGATTTGGGCAAAAGCGGCATGATAGAGATGTTTATTTTTATGGCAACGCTGCTTGCAGGTTTCATATATGTAATAAAAAAAGGCGCACTGGATTGGGACTAAGAAGTCCGAAAGTCAGTAAAGTCCGGAAGTCTGAAAGACGGAAGGTTACTGACAGTTGGTCCATAACGTAGGCGAGTCATTGAAGCTTCTTTCGGACTTGCCGACTTTACTGACTTATTTGGAATAATTCTAAATATTCAGCTTATTGCTTAGTGTACCTGTTACATATTAAATTGTTGTATTTTTGTCATTAAATATCAGTTCGGCAATTTGACTGGTTTATACAGGGTCGCTGGCTCGGGAAAATTAGGTCAAAAAGCGGAACTTCATAGATAAATCATGAGTGATATAAAATTAGTTGACGCCCCCGCTGGTGTTGAAGGCGCAGGTTTCTTTGCCACTTCTATAGATAAGGCAGTTGGTATGGCGCGTGCAAATTCATTATGGCCGCTACCCTTTGCAACCTCATGCTGCGGTATTGAGTTTATGGCCACCATGTCGCCACATTATGATTTGGCCAGGTTTGGCGCCGAGCGATTAAGCTTTTCGCCCCGTCAGGCCGATTTGCTGATGGTAATGGGTACTATATCAAAAAAAATGGGTCCGGTATTGCGTCAGGTTTACCTGCAAATGGCCGAGCCACGCTGGGTAATGGCCGTTGGCGCATGCGCATCAAGCGGTGGTATTTTTGACACCTATTCTGTTTTGCAGGGCATCGATGAGGTGATACCTGTAGATGTTTATGTGCCGGGTTGCCCTCCTCGCCCTGAAGCTATTATAGATGGTTTTATGGATATCCAAAAATTGGTGCGATCAGAAACCGGACGCAGAAGAAACGAGCCGAAATATCAGGAATTATTAGCTTCATACGGTATACAGTAATGGGTAAGATAACAAACGAAGAGCTTTTAAAAAAGATCGGCGACCAATTCCCTGATCAGTTTACCGTAATTGGCGAGCCTTTTGGCTTATTAACCATAGAAACTACCAGGGAAAATATTACAGCTATATTAAGTTTCTTGAAAGCTGACGCTGTACTTCAATTTATATATTTAACAGATATTACCGGTATACACTTCCCCGGCGCCGAAAGGCAAATTGGTGTTATTTATCACCTGCATAGCCTCGTAAATAATGTACGCATCCGTTTAAAAGTATTTTTGAACGATGGCGATGTACACATCCCAACTGCAACTACTATTTGGGATGGCGCCAACTGGATGGAGCGTGAAACTTATGACCTTTTTGGGGTGATATTTGACGGGCATCCCGATTTGCGCAGGATATTAAATGTTGACGACATGACGGCATTCCCCATGCGAAAAGAATTTCCGCTGGAAGACCCGAACCGTGTTGATAAGAAAGATTACTTTTTTGGAAGATAAGAAAAATGCAGAACCATCCGGTATTTACAGATAACGATCCGCAATCCGAGCTTTCAACCCTAAACCTGGGGCCAACGCATCCTGCCACACATGGTGTATTCCAAAATGTGCTGCAGTTGGACGGCGAACGGATAGTGAGCGGCGTATCAACCATTGGCTATATTCACCGCGCGTTTGAGAAAATTGCCGAACACAGGCCATTTTATCAGATAACTCCGCTTACCGACAGGTTGAACTACTGCTCATCACCCATAAACAACATGGGCTGGCACATGACCGTTGAAAAATTGTTGGGTATTGAAACTCCAAAACGTGTGGATTACCTCCGCATCATCATTATGGAGTTGTCGCGCATTACAGATCATATTATTTGCAATAGCGTACTTGGCGTTGATACAGGTGCCACAGCGGGTTTCTTTTATATGATGGAATACCGCGAGCATGTTTACGAAATTTATGAAGAGGTTTGTGGCTCGCGCCTAACAACTAACATCGGTCGGATAGGTGGTTTTGAACGTAATTTTAATTCAATCGCTTTCGCCAAACTGCGTAAGTTTTTAAAGGATTTTCCAGCTGTATTGCGCGAATTTGAAGGTTTGTTGAAACGCAACCGGATATTTGTTGACCGTACAAAGGATGTTGCAGCCGTTCCCGCCGAAGTGGCGTTGAACTACAGTTGGAGCGGACCTATACTGCGCGCTACCGGCGTTGATTATGACGTAAGGGCAATGAATCCTTATTGCTCTTACGAAGATTTTGAATTTGAAGTGCCCGTTGGCAGCAACGGTGATGTATATAACCGCTTTTTGGTACGCCAGGAAGAAATGTGGCAAAGCCTTCGCCTTATTGAACAGGCTTTGGCGAAAGTTGATAAAGAACCGGCTGATATTTTCCATGCTGATGTTCCCGATTTTTACCTGCCTCCAAAAGAAGACGTTTATAATAACATGGAAGCTTTGATCTATCACTTTAAAATTGTGATGGGCGAGGTGCCAACCCCAACCACCGAAGTTTATCACTCGGTTGAAGGCGGCAATGGCGAGTTAGGTTTTTATTTGGTAAACGATGGCGGACGTTCGCCTTACCGTTTGCATTTCCGCAGGCCAAGCTTCATCAATTACCAGATGTATGCGCCAATGAGCCGCGGTATGTTGTTATCAGATGCGATTATTAACATGAGTAGTTTAAACGTAATAGCCGGAGAGTTAGATGCTTAGAGTTGAAACAACCCAGGCGCCGGTTGAGTTTTCGCCGGAACTGGTTAAACAGTTTGATGATATAGTGAGCCGCTACCCTGCCGGAAAGCAAAAATCGGCTTTGTTGCCTATTTTGCACTTGGTGCAGGCAGAGTTTGGCTGGTTGAGTTCGGCAGCAATGGATAAAGTTGCTGAGTACCTGAAGCTACAGGATATTGAAGTGTATGAGGTTGCTACCTTTTACAGCATGTACTTTATGCGCCCGCAAGGTAAATATGTACTGGAGGTTTGCCGTACCGGCCCGTGCTGCTTAGTTGGCGCCGAAAAAATAATGGACCATATTGAACAAAAGCTGGGTGTAAAAGAAGGCGAAGTTACCGCCGACGGCCTGTTTAGCTGGCGCGGCGTGGAATGTTTAGCAGCCTGTGGTTACGGCCCGGTGTTGCAAATAGGCCCTGAGTATACATTTTATGAAAATTTAACAAATAGTTCGGTAGATCAACTTATTGCGGATTTAAAGGTAAAGAGCAATAATTGAGATGAACCGATCGACCTTAATATTTACAGATTCGTTGTTTGCAATAACCGTATTTGTAATATATTATGGGAACGGAGGGGACATTAACGGAACCCCGCTATTTTTAAGAGCGCTGGTATGTATAGCATTTGCAACCTGCATTATCAGACATATTAATTATTACAAGCTGACCAAAAGGATATATTAAACAGGAATGGCACGTAAATTACTTTTAGAACACATCAACGTACCGGGCATCAACACTTTTGATGTTTACCGTTCAAAGGGCGGATATGCTTCTGTTGAAAAGGCGTTAAAAACCATGTCGCCCGATGCTGTGGTTGAAGAAGTGAAAAAATCAGGCTTACGCGGCAGGGGAGGGGCAGGTTTCCCTACCGGGATGAAATGGAGCTTTTTGGCCAAACCCGAAGGCGTTGCCCGTTACCTGGTTTGCAATGCAGATGAGTCGGAACCCGGCACTTTTAAGGATCGTTATTTGATGACTTATATCCCTCACCTGTTAATTGAGGGCATGATTGTATCGAGCTTTGCCTTAGGTGCAAAGGTATCTTACATCTATGTTCGTGGCGAAATGATGCCGCAAATAAGGATATTGGAGAAAGCCATCGCGGAAGCAAAAGCAAAAGGATTTTTAGGAAAAAATATATTAGGCAGCGGCTACGATCTGGAACTTTACGTTCAGCCCGGCGGCGGCGCCTACATCTGTGGTGAAGAAACTGCACTGTTAGAATCATTAGAAGGCAAACGCGGTAATCCGCGCATTAAACCGCCATTCCCGGCAATTGCTGGTTTGTACGGTTGCCCAACTGTGGTAAACAATGTGGAGTCAATAGCAGCGGTAGTGCCAATCATAAATGAGGGCGGCGAGGAATATGCTAAAGTTGGCATTGGTCGTAGTACCGGTACTAAATTAATATCTGCCGGTGGCAACGTTAAAAACCCAGGCGTTTACGAAATTGATTTAGGTCTGCCTGTTGAAGAGTTTTTATATTCGGATGAGTATTGCGGCGGTATTGCCAATGGCAAACGTTTAAAAGCGGTTGTTGCAGGCGGCTCGTCGGTGCCAATTTTGCCAGCTAACCTATTTTTGAAAACTATTAACAACGAACCACGCCTGATGAGCTACGAATCATTAGCCGATGGCGGTTTTGTTAGCGGCACAATGATGGGTTCGGGTGGTTTCATTGCTTTTGATGAAGATCAGTGTATCGTTCGCAATACATGGAACTTCACCCGTTTTTATCATCACGAAAGTTGCGGACAATGTTCGCCATGCCGTGAAGGTACAGGATGGATGGAAAAAGTATTGCACCGTTTGGAGCATGGCCATGGACGCTTAAGCGATATGGATTTGCTGGTGGACGTATCGAAGAAAATAGAAGGAAACACCATTTGTCCACTGGGTGACGCGGCAGCATGGCCGGTGGCCAGTGCTATCCGCCACTTCAGGGATGAATTTGAATGGCATGTTACTAATCCATCAGAAGCGGTAGCACGGAATTACGGGATAGCGCATTACGCTGATCCGTTGGTGAAGCCGGAAGCGGTTGCGTAAAGTAGCATTTGTCATTGCGAGGAGGAACGACGAAGCAATCTCGTCGATATGCTTAGTGATAACAAGGTGATAATTTTAAGGAGTTTTTGATATGAATAGCATTGATGACTTAGACTTCTCGAAATCTTATACCTACGCTGATTATTATTCGTGGCGTTTTGAAGAGCGTTTGGAATTAATTAAGGGTAAGATTTTTAGAATGAGTCCAGCGCAAGGCGGGAACCATCAAAAAATATCATTCAATATTTCGGGTGAGCTTTATAATTTTTTAAAAGACAAAACTTGTGAGGCTTTTACAGCTCCTTTTGATGTTCGGCTGGTGAGGGATGAAAAAAGCGATAAAAAAGTTAAAACGGTCGTTCAGCCGGATGTGTGTGTGATATGCGATTTGACCAAAATTGCGGACCCGCGAAGTTGCTTAGGTGCTCCTGATATAATCGTTGAAATTCTATCTCCGGGAAATAATAAAAAGGAGTTAAAAATAAAGTACGATTTATACGAGGAGTTTGGCGTAAAGGAATATTGGGTAGTTTACCCTGTTGAGCAATCGATAATAAGATATATCCTTAATAGTGAAGGTAAGTTTGTAACCCAAGGGGGCGCCTTAACGAGTGGTGACAAAATCACTACACCAGTACTGCCCGGTTTTGAATTAGCTTTAGATGACGTTTTCAGAAAATTGCCTTTGGCGCCTGATCACGATAAAAATAATATATAATTTTGACAAGAATATAAATGTCAGTTAAAGTAACCATAGATGGCATTGCCATTGACGTAGAACCCGGAACCAGCATCCTGAATGCCGCAAGGCAAATCGGGGGCGACATTGTTCCGCCTGCTATGTGCTATTATTCGAAGCTGAAGGACAGCGGCGGTAAATGCCGTACCTGTTTGGTTAAGGTAAGCAAAGGATCTGAAAAAGATCCGCGGCCTATGCCTAAGCTTGTAGCATCATGCCGCACCACCGTTATGGATGGGATGGAAGTGCAAAATATCACTTCGCCAGAGGTAATTGAGGCACGCAAAGGGATAGTTGAAATGCTATTGATCAACCATCCGCTGGATTGCCCTATTTGCGATCAGGCCGGCGAGTGCGATTTGCAAAACCTTGGCTTTGAGCATGGCGCCGTTAAAACCCGCTACGAGTTTGACCGCCGTACATTCGAAAAAATTGACATCGGCGATAAAATACAACTGCACATGACGCGCTGTATTTTATGCTACCGCTGCGTTTTCACTGCCGATCAAATTACCGATCATCGTATCCATGGTATATTAAATCGCGGTGATCATTCTGAAATATCTACTTACATCACCGCAGCAGTTGATAATGATTTCTCAGGAAATGTAATTGACGTTTGCCCGGTAGGTGCTTTAACCGATAAAACTTTCCGTTTTAAAAATCGTGTTTGGTTTACCAAGCCTGTTGAGGCTCATCGCGATTGCGATCACGAAAAATGCAACGGTAAGGTAACCCTGTGGTACAAAGGCGAAGAGGTTTTGCGGGTAACTGCCCGTAAGGATCAATATGGCGAAGTGGAAGAATTTATTTGCAATACCTGCCGCTTTGATAAAAAGAAAACCTCAGATTGGGTAATTGACGGACCGCGCAAGGTGTCGCATAAATCGGTAATCAGTTCAAATCATTATGAATTTATACCGTTGCCGGTGGTGAAAACCAACCCTGTATTAATTGAGGCGAATAAAGAACAATTTGAACGAGATAACCGCTTATAATGGAAGTTGCAGATATAATAATAAAGTTTGTACTGGTAGTGGTGATTTTTGCAATCAGCTTAGTGATTGCCATGTACTCCACTTATGCCGAACGCAAAATAGCGGCGTTTTTCCAGGACAGGATAGGCCCTAACCGCGCCGGTCCCTGGGGCATTTTTCAACCCCTGGCCGACGGTGGCAAGATGTTTTTAAAGGAAGAGATTATCCCCACCAATTCCAACACCTTTTTGTTTATAGCCGGGCCGTCGCTGGCCATACTTACGGCCTGTATTGGTTCGGCAGTTATTCCATGGGGACAGCAATTGGTTATTGGTAAGTATACTATTCCATTACAGGTTACCGATATTAATGTTGGTGTGCTGTACATTTTTGGTGTGGTATCTTTAGGCGTTTATGGTATTATGATAGGTGGATGGGCATCAAACAATAAGTATTCATTATTGGGCGCCATACGCGCAGCTTCTCAAAATATCAGCTACGAAATAGCAATGGGTTTATCCATCATTGCCCTATTAATGGTAACTGGTACGCTAAGCCTAAAAGAAATAGCAGCAAAGCAACACGGCTTTTGGTATCACGGCTGGTTCACATGGAACTTTTTTAGGCAACCATTAGGGTTTTTACTCTTTATTGTTTGTGCCTTTGCCGAAACAAACCGTGCACCTTTCGATTTGCCCGAGTGCGAAACCGAGTTAATTGGCGGTTATCACACCGAGTATTCATCCATGAAACTGGGCTTTTACCTTTTTTCGGAATATATCAACATGTTTGTATCCGGCGCAGTTATGGCAACGCTTTATTTTGGCGGTTATAACTTCCCGTTCATGCATTATTTTTCGGGTAATGTGCTTGCCTTATTGGGTGTTGTCGCATTATTTGCTAAGATATTTTTCTTTATATTCTTTTTTATGTGGGTACGGTGGACCCTGCCGCGTTTCCGTTACGATCAGTTAATGGATTTGGGCTGGAAAATTTTGATACCGCTGGCCATTGCCAATATTATTATAACCGGGGTATGGATTACTTATTTATAAACAGAGGATACAGATGGAGCCATTAAGTAATAAACGAAAAGTAATTGAAGATAAGCCGCTAAACTTTTTAGAGCGGGCGTATTTGCCTGCAATTGTACAAGGGCTGGCAACTACAATGAAGCACTTTTTCAGGAAACCTGTAACCATAGCGTATCCCGAACAAAAACGCGAATATTCGGAGAATTTCCGTGGTATGCACTCCCTTAAAAGAGATGAAAATGGTAAAGAACGTTGTACTGCCTGCGGTTTGTGCGCCCTATCGTGCCCGGCCGAAGCCATCACAATGACGGCTGCCGAGCGTCAAAAAGGTGAGGAGAATTTGTATCGCGAAGAAAAATACGCTGCTGTTTACGAGATAAACATGTTGCGTTGCATTTTTTGCGGGCTGTGTGAAGAGGCCTGCCCGAAAGAAGCAATTTACCTGGATGGCCCGCACGTACCGTCGGACTATTTGAGGAAGGATTTTATTTACGGGAAAGACAAATTAGTAGAAGCGCCGTTAAATCAATAAAGAAGTTTTATACCTTTGCCCTACCTTTTAAAGGGGTAAAGGTATTTTGTAAATTTAAACCATGAGTACATTTTACTTCATCGCATTTTTATCCGTATTTTTTTCGATACTGGTTATTACTGCAAAAAATCCGGTGCACAGCATTCTTTATCTGATCATAACGTTTTTTACGTTCACCATCCATTACATTTTAATGAATGCCGAATTTTTGGCCGTTGTTAACTTTATAGTATATATGGGCGCCATATTGGTGTTGTTTTTATACACGCTGATGTTAATGAATTTGAATAAAGAATCGGAACCGCACAAATCCATTTTAATTAAAATTGTTGGTTTTATAGCCGGCGGATGTTTTTTGGCGACTATAGTAGCAGCGCTTAAAGCGCTGCATGTTTCGCAACCGGTAATTTTACAAAACCCTGGCCTGGGTTTGGTAAAAAACTTAGGTGGAATATTATTTAACGAATATTTATTGCCGTTCGAATTGTCGTCAATATTGCTGCTGTCGGCAATGGTGGGCGCGGTCTTATTAGCAACTAAAGATAAAGAATCAAAAACAGCCTGATGGATACCATATCGCACAATATTCAAGCAGTACCGCTTAATCATTACCTATTATTATGCGCTACTATTTTTTCGATAGGGGTTATTGGCGTATTAACCCGCCGCAATGCCATTATCATATTCATGTCGGTCGAGCTGATGCTAAATTCGGTAAACCTGTTACTTACTGCATTTTCTGTTTATCGCGGTGATGCAACCGGCCAGGTGTTCGTGTTTTTTATTATGGCGTTGGCGGCAGCCGAGGTTGCTGTAGGATTGGCGATTATCGTGATGATTTATCGGAATACAAATTCGATTGATATCAATGTGTTGAATAAGTTAAAGAATTAGCCCCCCGGCCCCCTAAAGGGGGAGTTTGAGGAGTTGACAATTATATATTAAAAAATGCCCGTTTTTGTTCTCCCTTTAGGGGGCAGGGGGTTAGAGATTATACAAAATGGATAAATACATCTGGCTTATTCCTTTATTACCGTTAGCCGGTTTCATTATTAACGGCATTGGCCGTAATGCCTTGCCCAAAGCCTTTATTGGCTTTATTGGCAGTGCACTGGTGTTGGCTTCTTTTGGCTTAAGTCTGGCCGCTTTTTTTCAGGTAAAAGAGTCGGGACAACCGATTAATGTTACCGTTTTCGATTGGTTTTCTGCCGGTCAAATAAAAGTATCTTTTTCGTTTTTGGTCGATCAGTTGAGCGCTATTATGCTGCTCATTATCACGGGTGTTGGTTTTTTAATTCATCTGTACTCGGCAGGGTATATGAAGGATGATGGGGGTTATGGTAAGTTCTTCGCTTATTTAAACCTGTTTGTTTTCTTTATGTTGTTGCTGGTTTTAGGCTCCAACTACTTAATTATGTTCATTGGCTGGGAAGGTGTAGGGCTTTGCTCATACTTGCTTATCGGTTTTTGGTATACCAATCCCAATTATGCCGATGCTGCAAAAAAAGCATTCGTTATGAACCGGATAGGCGATTTAGGTTTTATCATTGCCATATTTATATTGATCGTATGGTTTGGCAGCGCCAATTTCGCTGATATTTTTGGTAAAGCGGGTACAAAGGATTTTGAACGTGCACCTTATACCGTAATTACCATGTTGCTTTTTGTGGGTGCTGTAGGTAAATCAGCTCAGCTACCATTATTTACCTGGTTGCCCGATGCGATGGCTGGTCCAACACCGGTATCGGCGCTTATACATGCTGCAACCATGGTAACTGCAGGTGTATATATGATAGCCCGCTCCAACATTTTGTTTACCCTTGCTCCGGATACGATGAATGTTGTAGCAATAGTTGGTTTAGCAACCGCGGTGGTTGGCGCCCTTATCGCTTTAACACAAACCGATATTAAAAAGGTGCTGGCTTATTCAACAGTATCGCAGTTGGGATATATGTTTTTAGGTTTGGGCGTAGGTGCTTACACCGGTGCTTTTTTCCACGTATTAACCCACGCATTTTTTAAAGCATTATTATTCTTGTGTGCGGGTTCGGTAATACACGCAGTAAGCGGTGAGCAGGACATGCGCAACATGGGTGGTTTAAAAAGCAAATTGCCCATCACTTTTTGGACGATGCTGATCGGTACTATAGCAATTTCCGGTATCCCTCCGTTTGCAGGCTTTTTCTCGAAAGACGAAATATTGGCGCACACCTTTATGCACAGTAGGCCTATGTATATAATTGGTGTTCTCACCGCTTTGTGTACGTCGTTTTATATGTTTAGGATGATGTTCCTTACTTTTTGGGGTAAGTTTCGCGGTACGCACGAGCAAGAACATCATTTGCACGAGTCTCCATGGACAATGACTGTGCCACTTGGTATTTTGGCTGTATTGTCAATAATAGGTGGATTTGTTAATTTGCCTGAGTCGTGGGGTGGGCATCAATCGCTTCAGGAGTTTTTGGCCCCTGTTTTCGAAAAATCAACGAAACTATTGGTGGAAACACCATTGGCAAGCGGCACGGAAATAACTTTGATGGGTATATCAGTTGCTGCAGCGATATTAGCTTTGGTATACGCGTACAGAAGATATGTAAGCAGTGGCCACGTACCGGTTTCTGATACCGAGCAACGTCCGTCGTTAGCTAATGTATCATACCATAAATTTTACATTGATGAATTTTATGATACCATTATCCGCAAGCCGTTGGATGCATTATCAGTGTTCTTCTATAAGATAGTAGATAAAATGGGTATTGACGGGATAGTTAATGGATTCGGTAAAGGATCTATTGAGGCGAGCAAAGGGTTACGCTTGCTGCAAACGGGTAATGTAGGTTTCTACATATTTATGATGGTGGTGGGTATTGTATCCATACTGATGTATATTGTATTTAAAGTATAACGACGATTAGCGCTTACGAAATAAAATGACGGTTTCTATTTTAATTTTTTTACCGGTAATTGCGGCTTTAGCTGTTTTATTATTTAAAAATGCCGCAGCAAAGCATGCAGCGTTAGCATTGTCTATTGTCGAACTGGCTTTAGCAGGATGGTTTTTGTCACAGTTTGTACCCGACGCTTCAAGTCAGTTTGGCGTTGAAGTGCCGTGGATACCCAAATTAGGCATTTACTTTAAAGCAGGTATTGATGGGATAAGCATGATAATGGTGTTACTAACCACCGTATTGGTGCCCTTAATTATATTAACTACTTACAAACATCAATACAAAAATGCCGGCGCTTTTTACGCACTGATATTGTTTATGCAAGCCGGGTTATTGCTTGTATTTACAGCAATGGATGGGTTTTTGTTTTATGTGGGATGGGAAGCTGCGTTGATCCCTATTTATTTTATATGCGCCCTTTGGGGAGGCGAAAATCGCATTAAAGTAACTATCAAATTTTTTATCTATACGTTCTCGGGTTCGTTATTTATGTTGCTTGGGTTGATTTACTTGTTCCTAAGTACCCCTGAAAGAACATTTGATATCAGCCATTTTTATGCTTTATCGATGGACGCAGGTCACCAGGGATGGGTGTTTTGGGCGTTCTTCCTGGCATTTGCAATCAAGATGCCATTGTTCCCTTTGCATACCTGGCAACCTGATACCTATACCGAGGCGCCATCGGCGGGCACGATGTTGCTATCTGGCATCATGCTAAAGATGGGTATATACGGCGTTATCCGCTGGATGATTCCTTCGGTACCGCTTGGCTTTTTGGGATGGCAGCCGATGTGTGTAATGCTGGCTGTTATAGGTGTAGTATATGCCTCTATCATTGCCTTTAAACAAAAGGATGGCAAACGTTTGGTGGCTTACTCGTCAATTGCCCACGTAGGCCTGATAGCTGCGGGTATATTTGTATGGAATGCCGAGGGCTTGCAAGGTGCTATGATACAGATGCTGAATCACGGTATTAACGTTGTCGGTTTGTTCTTTATTTGGGATATCATCAGCACCCGTTTAAATACAAGGGATTTGGGTAATTTGGGTGGTATTGCCAAAGTTGCTCCAAAGTTCTCAATTGCGTTCCTTATTATTGTTTTGGGCACTGTGGGCTTACCTTTAACCAATGGTTTTATTGGCGAGTTTATGTTGCTGTACAGTGTACTGCACTGGAATATATGGATGGTTACTGCTGCCGGAACTACCCTGATATTTGGCGCCGTTTATATGTTACGAATGTACAAACAAGCCATGCACGGCGAAACCAACGTCTTAACCGTTACATTTACTGACATCAGCGGCTCTGAAACTGTAGTGCTGAGCATTATTTGTGCTTTAATTATACTTATTGGTATTTTTCCGCAACCGGTGTTACATATTTCTGAAGCGGCAGTGAACAAATTATTTCAAGCTATTAATACCAGGTTTTATACATTTAGATAATGAATACGTTAATCATCATATCCGTTTTACCTATTGTTCTGTTGTACCTGGGTTTATATAAGGCACAAAAAGCATTGTTGCCCGTTACGGTTATCGGCTTGCTGGCAGCCTTAGGTTTTGCATTTGCCGATAAACAACATCACCAGGTTATAAAATGATACC
>JABDBM010000078.1 GCA_013288685.1 Bacteroidota bacterium
ATAAAATTCATCTTACTTTCACCAATGAGCAACTTTCGATAAGTGGTGAAAAAAGCAGGGATTTTGCAATTCAATTTCAGCTATGGCAAATTAAAAATAACTTTAATCAAAAGCACAGACAGACAGGTTTTAATGCAGCGTCTCTTGAAAAGCAATTTCTAATTTTGGATTCGATTGCAATGGAACAAAATGAGTTTCTTCAAAGTCACCAACACGAACTTAGTTGGCAAATGTTCAATTTCTTGTCAACTAATATTTATGCTTCGGTTAACGGAATGAAGTATGGGTATTTGGATACTTACGTAGAACAATATCAGGATTCATTGTCCAGTCCAATTATAGAAAGCTACCATAAATATCAACTTAAATTTAAGAATCATGAAATAAGAACAGATAGTTTAAGTTGCTATTCTGCTATTTATATTCATTATATTATAGATAAATACAAGGTAGATTCCTGTTTAGAAAAGAAACGGCTATTTGACATTGTTCCCTGCCTTTCTTTTATGTTCCAAAAATACGATGGGAGGTTAAGGGAGCAGTTGGTTATGACCCTGATCTCCGATAACAAACAATTTCCAAAAGAACTGCATATAAAAATTGATTCCGCGCTGACTTTCATTACCAATCCAACTTACCGCCAGGTTTTGCAACAGATAGCAGCCAATCGTATCGAAGGTGCGCAGGCATTTGATTTTTCATTAAAAGATATGGAGGGAAAATCAGTTCATTTAGCCGATTATAAAGGAGAGCTCGTGGTGCTTGATTTTTGGTTTACAGGGTGTCTAAGTTGCCGGCAGCTGGCGCCTTTTATGGCAAGCATAGAAAAGGAGTTTAGAAATAAGCCTGTTAAATTCATTGGAATATCTATTGATAAGAATAATAACCAATGGCAGAAAAGTGTTAAAAGTTGCGAATATGTTGCACCGGATATCATCAATCTATATACAAATGGTGAAGGGCCTCAAAACACGGTTATTCAAAATTTCAATGTTTTAAGTTATCCAACATTGGTAATAATAACAAAAACAGGAAAAGTAGTAAATGTTCATGCGGATGCCCGTTACGATCAAGGAGCAGAACTGAGGCAATTGATCACGTACAACTTAAAGTAAAAATACCACTGCCAGCATATCCGGCAGTGGTATTCACCATTTTATTGATAAACGTCATTGTTTATCGGCTGACCAGCCGGCATGGTATCATCTGCTGGCAGTGAAGCAGCCTGCGCGGTACAGGAAACCGGTATAGTTGGAAAACTTGAACAGGACTTATGAGCGGGAGGGGTATCCTGCCATGTCCAGTTATTGGTAGTTCCAACCCGTACGGCATAATAAGTGTTTAAATTGGTGTTCGCTTTTGGGCTAAACGCAAAAGCAACACCGATGCTGCTGATCGCAGCCAGGGCCATCAGGCCCATTCTTACCTTTTTCATATTAATGTATTTTAATTAAATCAATACCGGTTTTACTTTCAGGGCCGGCTTAACCTGATTTCGCGCGTGAAATATTTTTATCTGAAGCTTTTTTATTGGTTATCTCTTGATATGGCTGCAGTTTGTAGCCAATAAATGAAATGGTTAAAAAGAAAAGATTAAAGAACAGATGTTGAGTCCAGGTAAGTGATTTTATAACTCCCCCGCAGGAGCATGGAACTTTTGGAAACAAACGGAAAAGAATTAAAACGATATACAGCGTAAACAGCAACATGATCATCATAGAAGCCCACAAGCCGTTTCTTCGGGTTTTTTCAAAAAACAGTAAACCGGCTATTGTTATTTCAACCGGCGGTAAAACCCAAATCAGAAAATCGCTCAACCAATCTGGAAAGGGTTGATTGTGCATTGCAACTTTATAGCCTTCAAAATCGAAGCATTTACTAAAGCCCGTGTAAATAAACATGATGAATAAAAGAAAAACGATAGTATCAATTATTAAAGCTTGTTTCATTTGAATGCCGTGGCGTTTGTTTTCAGATCAATGCACAAACAAAGTAAACACAACCATAAGCCCCAAAACAGTAACAAAAGGGTGGTAGTTAAATTGGTATTTAATTCAGGATTAATAATTGAATTGCCTATTAAGCGATAGGACTTTGTGTAATTAACAGAATCAAACGAAGCATTTCTGGAGCTATAACTTACAATCCTTTACGCCCGCACCTTGTAATTATTTGTTCACCGCTTCCTTTGGTGCAAGCTCTTTCTTGATAATTGAATCTATGTCCTTTTTAATGTTGAGATAATTGGCCATGATCACATCACCATCAATTTGCCTGATCGCCGGCAATTCCCTGTAAGCATCTTCCTCTTGTTTAATGGCTTGATGATCATTGATAATTTCATTGTGAAAAACCTTCAGATCAATCTTATTGTCCGGATCATCTGCTACCAAACCGACGAACTCGCCTGATGATAAGGTTGCGATCTTAGATGCCGGTATTGCAAAGTCCAACTGGGTAGATTTGCTGATAGAAGTATCCTGGCTATTGATCGTAATACTTTGCCGTTCCTGCATGATTTTTCCAAATCGTTCACTGAGCTGCTTGGCTGTATCACCGGTCACCTGGCCTGATAAAATATTACCCACAATATTCATTATAACCTCTGCCTGCTCCCGGCCATAGTCTTTTTTTAGCTGGCTATAATCCTGGACGGCTAAGGTCGTCGCTACTTTATTGGATCTTGCGGTTGCGATAAGGCTATCGATATTATTAAAATATATTGTCGGAAACTCATCAAAGATCAAATTGCATTTCAATTTGTTTTTTTGATTAACCAACTTAATCGTGCGTGATATGTACAAGCTCAGTACCGCGCCGTATACTTGTTGTTTTAGCGGATTGTTTCCCATGCAAATGATCTTAGGGTCAATCGGGTTATTCAGGTCCAATGAAAAGTCATTGCCGGAAAGCACATAATAGAGCGAAGGCGATACCAGCCGGGCCATACTGATCTTCGCACTGGCTACCTGGCCCTCCAATTGATCATAAGCCTCATTTTGCCATGCTGAAATAAAAGGATTAATCAAAACCTCGATTTCCGGTTCAGTCCTTAACAAAGCAAACAGGTATTTGTAATCTACCTGCGCGAGTTCTATAGCATGGGGTAATGTGCAGTAAATGCCATTCTCATATTTTTTCAGAAACCAGATCAGCGCTGTAACAAAATTTATAGGCGATTCCACAAAGAAATCACCTTGTTTTTTTATCCACTCCCTGTTCAGGCCCAACATAAATGTGCGGGAAGATTCCATCGCATCGGTAATATCCCACATGCTGGCCGGGTCAAGCGGGTTGCATCGGTGAGACCGGTTTAAATCCTCAAAATTAATGACAAAGAATTTAGGCTTTACTTTATACCGGCTGCTATTATTTAAAAGGGTGTTGTAGGCAATCTTTGTCAAATCATCATATTTGAAATCATAAAGGAATAGGGTAAATCCTTTTCTAATATGCTGGGTGATTATGTGGCGAATGACGAAATAAGATTTACCGGCTCCGGGGGTACCCATTACCAGCGCCCCCCGGAATGGATTGATGATATTTATCCAGCTATTTCGATCTTTTCTCTTGAAACGATATTTGGCAGGTAAATTAATAGAAAATTCGTTTTCAAGTTTCCGCTCTTCCTGTGGGAAAGTTTCATTCTCGTCGTTGAAGATATCCTGATTCAAATTGACATTGATGAGCCGGAACATCATACTGATACCGGTAATAAAAAGCAAAAAGCCAATGGTGGTTATGGTAATATATAATCCGGCAATTGATAGATAGGATACCTCCAGTTTAAACAAAACTCCGCTTAAATAATAAAGCGACAATCCCAACAATGTAAAAGTCAGTGCGGTTGAGCGATTTATATTTTCTGCCTTTTTTCCTTTAGTACCCATTAAAGAAACAATCAGGAATCCCAACGCGACTGACTTAACCATCCAGATACTTTTGAAAATGGCAAGCTTGTAAACATTTGCCAGCACGCGGTCAACAACGGGATAGGCAAAGTGTAATTCCCTGAACGCACCATAGCAACTAAAATAGAAGTGCAGGATCAAAACAAGTATTCCAAGGAACCTTGTAAAATCTATGATCTTTCGTAATGCCTGTTCATTTTCTCCGGTTTGCATCATCTTAATTTTAGAGATTTAAATTCCTGCGTTTTTTCTTTTTCTTCTTTGGCCCAAACTGATTGGGCATTGATCCATTGATGTCGAGCGGATTTAATAATTCTTCCAATAAACCATGCGTCTGAGCTCCGGTAAATAGTTGATGGTCACCTGGCTTAGCAACTGCTTGCTTTTGCGAAATAGCAGCTATCGATACAGCTAAATTTCCGGTCGAATGATATCGCAGTGCTTCGATGATCGCTGCTGCGCTATAATTCTTTCCCAGGTCACTACCATTGAAAATGGCTTTATTGGGGTGATCGATGTAACTTAGGCCGTATATTCTACCCTCCTCATTTTGCCTTACAATCACCGTAACATCGGCTTTCTGCAAAGCATTTTTAAATTGGTCTAACGAACGTGCCTGGGTTCTGGCCTTATCTATTTTAATCTTCAGCTTATCCCGAAAGGGCTTTCTTAAATATTCATTTAGCTTGAACTTTTCCTCCAATAACCTTAAAGTCGGCTTTAGATAGATACTGCTTGCTTTAATGGGTACCCCAATCTTTTTGCCATTTTTATCGGTGACCCAATAGTGTAAGCCGCCGTTTTTATACATTACCGAGTCCTTCGAACCTTTATCTGCATTGACATTGTAGCGGTTCAAAATGGCGTTCAGTTCGGGAAGGCTGGTAAAGCGGTAAGCTCTTATGACCTCATTAACAATATTTGTTATTGCCCGCTTTGTGTCAGTGGATCCATATTCCAGTGGTTTGATTTGGAGGTTTTCGATCTGCTCATATTCATTTTTTTTGCTGCCCGCCCGCACCAGCCCAAATGCGATTTCAATTGCTTTTCTTGCCGGCTCGGATTTCAGCTCACCAATGTTGTGCAAACTGATACGGCGACTGTCCGGCTCAATGTTGGTCGAAACGATATGAACGTGAGGGTGGCCGGCGTCAAAGTGCTGGTAAATTAAATAGGGCTGGTTTTCAAAACCTATTCGCTTCATGTAATCACCGGCGATATCAACGAGCTTTTCCGTCTCCAGTTTTTCAGTTACATCAAAATTCAAAGACAAGTGCAGCGTGTTTGTCCTGGTGCGCAGGTTTCTATCAGCCAAATCTTTCAGCCGAAAAAGCTTGTCATAAAACGAGAGTGCTTCATAGTTTTTGGCATATCCGCTGGCTGCTATCAGCTTCGCCTTTCCGGCATTTACCTTGTTTTCATTATAGTTCAAGGCGCCCATCAAACTCTTTCCACTTTTAATTTTTGCGACCATAGATCAGCATATTTGTTTATTTGCTCTTTGATTTGCATAACGGCCGGGTCTAATTTTCCGGTAATGATGCTTAGCAGCTTCATCCATAAACGGGTATCTGGAAAGCCATGTGAACCGTTGATATTCTTTACCGCCTGGTTTAAATTGTTGCCTACAAAATTTAATTCGCGCCTGAGCAAAATCAATTCTTCGTGTACTTCGTCCATGGATTTGTCACGATGTATAACAGTTACCGGATCTCCTAATAATAGCGCGCGGTGGTACTCACTCATGGTTTGAAAAGTTGTCTTTTGGAATCGCTTTTCCAAGCCGTTATATTCATCTGGCTTTAGGCGAATGTTTAGCCATCTCACCCTATTTTCTTCTTGTTCACTCATGATTTCAATTTTTAATTAAACCGACTATGGAGTGTTTGATCGTGGTCCCGAACTGACTGCGGAAGGGAGGGCAAGATTTCGTTTGTGACACAAACGTACATCTTGCTAACTGCAAAAAGACAGCAGTTTAAGTCCGCCATATTTTCAATCTTTGCCATGTCCTCCATTAATAATGTTATGATCCTATATCATATGCGTATTTCTCCATCTCCTTTAAGGTTTGACCTGCGGCGCTTTTGCATCGAGAAAGAAAGTTAATGCAAGAATATTAATGTCCTTTAAGGAAAGATCGTGATCAATTCCATAGGACTTCACCCGCTTTAAAAGCCCTTTTGGTATCCAGGTATTCAATTGGGCTTCGTCCTCCTTTTCATCTGCCGAAGATTTAACTGGATGCACCTCCTGAATGGGTATCTTAGGCGCATCCGTCTTCAATTTAGTGGCAAGGCTACCCAACTTGTTTTTATATTCTTCCATGACTAAATGACCCTTATGTAAATTACATATTTTCCTAAAACTGTATTTATAGAATTACATAATTATGTAATTGCATTAATGAAGAAATCTGTATTTACATAAATCAATAAAACTGTATTTATGCACTGATAGCGTTTACTATTTCCTCAGCAAGAGCAGTTATCTCTTCTTTCGCTTTTACGTCCGTTGATTGGAGTATGCCAGCGGTCATCGAGGAGCGTGTAATGCTTACCCGATCGTGAATCATTGTTTTTAAAAGCGGTGTTCCCAGGCTCTTTAGCAGCTCAGTGATATCCCGGGTAATAGCTGACCTTGATTTGATCATGTTGAGAACTATCCCGGCTTTCAACTGCGGATTTTTTGCCTGGGAAAATTTGATCAGCGCAAGGGTTGATCGGATGGCCATGACATCAAAAAAACCGGCCTTTGTCGGAACCAGTACAAAGTCTGAAAATTGAAAGAGCTCCGTTAACTTGTTGGATAAGTAAGGAGGGGTATCTACAATAATCAGGTCGTAATCTAAATGGGGGATGTCGCTGATTTGATCCGAGGATAAAATAGCTAACCCAGGGAAATCATCCTTTACATGATAAATACTCCCCTGTAAATCGGAATCAACCAAGGCTACTCTTAATTGATCCTGAAAGCATAACGCCAAATTTAGCGCCATCGTGCTTTTTCCTACGCCACCTTTTTGGTGCGCCACCGTGATAATCTTTGCCATGTTATTTCTTTCTGAATTTCTGGAAATACATATTTATGTAATTCTGTATTTCCAGAATTACATAGCAAAAGTGGGAGTAACTGCCTCTAAAATACTCCGATATTATCCGAGTCGGAGGTTGAAAAAATGAATTTAAAATATTAAAGCGAAATTTAAACGGCAGGATGTTTACGAACTTAATGAACGCTCGGAGATATTATTTCGAAATCTCCATTATTGGGCAGTCGTGGCACAATTTGGGAAGGTTTCTATCTGATGAAGTGATGACTGAACCTATTCTTGAAGCGCATTTTTATCTAAAAACTTAGTTTCAGATGAGTTCATTTAGCAGGTCATTGGTTTTTACAGGCAGCAGTTCATGTTTATTTTTCCCCAATCCACAGTTTATTCCAATAACTGTAGATGATTATTTTGCGCTTCCGGAATTATAACAAGAAAGCAATCTCTTTACTTTCGCTTACGGCGGGACTCTATTTTCATCTGGGATTCCACCAAACGGAAGATGGGGAAAAGCGTTTACGGATGATAGAATCGGTAAGCACGAATATTAGCGAAGCCATATCGATTACTGATGCTGGTTTGTTTGATAAATGCGGCCTTCGCATCGTTTATGTCAATGGAGCCTTTACTGTCTGTATCGTAGGCATCGAATAGTGGCAGTTAGAATACATATGCCTTTTACCCCGACTATATCATTTGAAATAACTTTTGAAGGCCAAGTGCACACCTGGCTTACCCCATTTGCATTAAATAGAAGCGGCGCGCTGTCGCGGGATATTGAATTTATTTATCTGTAAGTGAATGGATTACAATAGTTTAATACACGCGTGTAGATATGGGTAGTATGAATTTCTCTGATATTTCTTTAAAATAAGTTCTTTGTATCGCGATTAAAAAACTTAAAAAAAAATATGAAGATTTCTTTATCAAAAAAAGCTTTTGCAGAGTTTTTCGGCACATTTGTGCTGGTATTTATGGGTTGCGGCAGCGCTGTATTGGCCGGTGGCCATGTAGGGTTTTTAGGGATTTCTTTTGCTTTCGGCTTGTCTGTTGTGGCCATGGCTTATGCGATAGGCCCAATCTCCGGCTGCCATCTTAATCCGGCGATAACATTCTCCATGTTTTCATTTGGAAAAATGAATGGGAAAGAAGCCTTGGCATATGTTATTGCGCAAATAGCCGGAGCAATTACAGGTGCAGCGATTTTATATTTTATTGCAAATGGCAACCCCCATTATGATTTTGCAGCGAATGGTCTTGGCCAAAATGGTGTCAATGGAGGGTCGCCCGATGGCTATTCCATGTCTGTTGGTTTAATAGCCGAAGTTGTATTTAGTTGTATTTTCCTGTTGGTTATCTTTAGTGTAACCAGTAAAACTAACCCAAATAGTGGAATGTTTAGTGGGTTAGTCATCGGCCTCACACTTACCCTTATCCATATTGTCGGGATTCCTGTAACCGGCGTTTCCGTTAACCCAGCACGAAGTATCGGTCCTGCTTTATTTGTCGGCGGACAAGCCCTCGCCAACCTTTGGGTGTTTATTGTCGGGCCAATTGCAGGCGGCCTATTAGGAGGATGTATATGGAAGCTAATTGGCAATGACTAAATACTCATCACAGTCATGCTACAGGGGCGCTGTTTTAATTAGCGCCCGGATCTAGCTTATAAAGCAATATTGATAACAGGTTATTTATAGAATTGGAATCCTTGCTTCACAAATTCGGCAATTGATTTCAGATAGAAAACAATAACTAACAAATCGATCGCCCAAAAGCAATGCCACATATTATTTAACCGATAGTTGGCCGCCGGGGGAGCCGTCATCTATCGGTTAAAATTGTTTCATATTAGTTTATTGATTTAAACGCAAACCCAAATCGTGTTCTGACAAATGAATAGTTCATGCCTGAAACATACAGTTGTTTTACTAACGATTATCGGTAGCCAGAGCTACGCCCAGCAATACAATAAAAGACAAATTGACAGTGTCACCGAAGTAGCCCGTTTCTCAAATAACTTTGAGCAAGGGATGAAGCTGGGAACCGTGGTCTATAATGCTTCAAAAGCCATAAACTACCAACGGGGGGTGGTTAATGCGCTTTTTATTTATGCTTTAAAAAACTCCAATTGCCGCAGGGACGAACAGGCATTTAAATATGCCGTTGAGGCCGAAAATGAAGCAGCAAAATTACCTGAGCCGAGCGATTTTATCGCCCATGCCGCTTTAATTAAAGGAATAAGCTATTACGATTTGGGTTTCCGCGATGATGCCATAAAAACACTGCTCAAAGGTATTGCCATTTCCCAGGAAATCGAAAACGCAGACAAAAGACATAAACGCTTGGGTGACATCTATAATGCATTAGCCTTATTTAGCGGGAATTCTAAAGCAATTGGCCTTTTTAAAAAGAGCTATTCTGAATACATAAAGGTCAGAAGGCCGGTCAAAAGCATAGGCGAACTTCAGCAGGTTGAAGACAATCTTGCGGACGCTTTTCTGAAAATTAAACAATTGGATTCTGCTGAATTTTATTTGAATAAAGCAATTCCTCTGGCTGCCGAAGAGAAGGATACCATGACTATGGCATTCATTTACACTAATTTTGGAGAATTATATTTTACCAGAAACCAATATGCAATCGCCGAACGATACTATAAAAAAGGTATCGTGATGACTCAAAAGTTTAACGATGCCAGATTGCTTAAGGACATCTATTTGCCCTTGTCAAAAGTATGTGCTGCGTTAAATGAAAAAGAGGAGGCTCTGAAATATCTTGAACTAAATGCTAAATTAGTTGATAGCTTAAATAATATTGAAAAATCATCGATAAAAACCCCGCTGAATTATATTGTTCAATATAAAGAAAATCAGTTGGCAGCCATCAGAAACAAGTATCTGCATATCATATTACAGATATGTTTCATTTTAATAGTAGTAGCTTGTGCCTCGATCTATTTATATAACAGATTTCGCAAGAAACTTAAGCTTACGACCGAAAAGATAAATGAACTGGTGGCGAATATCAACTTGAACGAGGATAAACGATCACCCGCAAAAATAGAGGAGTTAAAAATTGTTGTGCAACTGGCTGTTAATAATGCCCCCGCTTTTATCACGAAATTTAATCAATACGATACTGAATTCAGCAAGAAGTTGCTAAAATTAGCGCCTGGTCTCGTGCTGTCTGAAATTGAATTTTGCGCATTGCTCCGCCTAAATTTTGAAACTAAGGAGATTGCACGTTATTCCAGAATATCCGTTAGAGCGGTGGAGGGAAAAAAGTACAGGATTAGAAAAAAATTAGGTGTCCCCTCTGATCAGGATATCAATGTCTGGATGTCTCATATTTAAACGCCGCTTTGTGTAAAATCGGAATACCCCCGATTTTTATTATTCGCGAAGCAACAAGTCTGACATGACACAAGGGATGTCACTTATTTAGCATTACAGAAATATTTGCAATTACTACTAAATCTTGCGTAATTTTAACTGTATTGATTAAGGAACTAAGCCTAACACGAATTCGTTTTTTCCAGCTATGAAAAGCATTTTTATATTATTAGCAATTGCGCTATCGAACCTTACCGGGAGTCAACGCAACTTTCAGCAGTACAATAAAAAACAAATTGACAGCATTTTTGAAGTAAACCGGAGCGCACTTAACTTTGAACAAAGTATCAAACAGGCTTCAAAAGCCTATAATGCATCTAAAGCGATTAACTACCAGGAGGGGGTGGCCAGAGCTCTTTTGGTGTATGCTACTATTTACAGCAATGCACGCCAGCACCAATATGCTTTTAAGTATGCTGTGGAGGCCGAAAATGCAGCTATCGAAATAAATAATCCTGACTTTGAAGCACACGCCCTTTTCATCGAAGGATTAACTTATAACTATTTGGGGTTTTATGAAGATGGGAGGAAAACCTTGCTCAAAGGAATTTCTGTCGCACAAAATATTGAGGATGCGGATAAGAGACATTACCGTCTGGCGAATATTGATAATGCATTGGGAATAAGTAGCGAGCCTCAGGACGCAATTGTCTATTATAAAAAGAGTTGTTCTGAACTTATTAAGATGAAAAAGCAAAAAGTAGGTCCAGGCAGTCTTGGGCAAGCTATCAATAATTTGGCAAGTGTTTATGTCAATCTTAAGCAATATGATTCTGCAGGATTTTATTTGAATAAGGCTCTCATTTTGACCGTACAAGAGAAGGATAGCATCGCTATTGCACTCACTTATTCAAATTTGGGGGTCTTTTATTATCGCAAGAAACAGTATGCAGCGTCCGAAATTTCTTATTTAAAAGGCATAGATTTTGCCCGCAAATTTAAAAATGCCTTTACACTAAAGAACCTTTATTCCAATTTATCGGAGTTGTACACAACCCTAAACGAGAAAGAGAAAGCCAGGAAATCACTTGAAATATTTGACAAACTAAGCGACAGCCTTAGCAATGCTGATAAACTTGCAGTACAAACGCCGCTTAATTATATCGTTCAATACAAGGAGCGACAACTGGACCAGAACAAAAAAAGGTATCTGCGTGTCATCTTGCTGACCTGTTTCCTGCTTATAATATCAGCATGCGCGGCATTCTATTTCTACGGAAGGTTTAGAAAGAAACTCAAACTTACCACGGAAAAAATGAATGATCTGGTCGCGAAAATACAAATGAACGAGGATAAACGTTCCCCTGCGAAAATAGAGGAATTGAAAGCTGTGGTTCAACTGGCGGTAAACAATGACCCCGCTTTTATTACGAAATTTAATCAGTATGACGCTGAATTCAGCAGGAAACTTCTCAAACTGGCGCCAAGCCTCGTAGCATCTGAAACCGAGTTTTGTGCATTACTCCGACTTAGTTTCGAAACTAAGGAGATTGCACGATATACGAGGGCGTCTGTGCGTGCCGTTGAGGCAAAAAAGCACAGGATCAGAAAAAAATTAAATATCCCCTCTGACCAGGACATCAATATCTGGATGTCTCATATTTAAAAGTCATCATTCCTGAAATTAGGATACTTCTGACAGCTCTCTGTTGTTCTTCTCCCTTTTCTACAATAGGGTTTCAATAGCCATTCCGTTGATGCTATTTAAGGCTATGCAATTATATTAAAAAAATTTGTCATAATCGCCAGGTCTAAACCTTTCGATAAACAGATACGCTGCTTCTATGTACCGTATAATTTACTTCACGCATGTAAATAACGCATTTTTTTCAGCTATTAATAATATCAAGAGTAGGCGTATTTTATTTAAACTACTTATTGTGAGTGATTTATGATTGGTGTGTAGATGTGCGTAGCGCCGTTTTGTTGTGACGCCCGTAGAAGCCATTACTTTTAATTGAATATTAAAACGCAAAAATATAGCAGTTTATCGCTGTGATAGCGGTTGCTGTTCTTGTATAAATGACATTTTTTGCAGGGTCTGCTTGCAGTTCTATTTAATAAATATTTGCTATGGAAAAGCTGGGGAGAAAAAACGTGCCAGGGTACTTAAAGCTACTTTTTACCACAATGATTTTATTATTTTTAACCGGGAATGTATTCGCCGCGACTTATGACTGGATTGGCTATTCAAGTACAGACTGGAAAACTCCCGGCAACTGGGCGGTAGGTGGTGTAATTCAAACGACAAATTATCCGGGAATGTCATCGACTGATGTTGCCCAAATAGGTGTAAGTTACTATTTTATAGACCAACCTACTGTTTCGGGTGCTGTCAGCGTTGCCTCCGTTATCATCGGTTCGCTATCAACTGTCACATTAACGGTAAACTCTACGTTAGCTGTGAGCGGCAATGTTACAGTTAATAACTATGGCAATTACGCAGGGATTACCCACGCTATTACCGGGACGGGAAGCGTGTCTTGTAATAACTTTTACCTGGGTGATAATACTGTCCCTTCCGCCCCATTTCTTATAAGCGCAACATATCTCACTACACTAAACTTTTCACTATCAAATTTAACTGTCAGTCAAAATTTAGCTTTGACCACAACCTCCAGTATAAGTTCATCGAATCCGATAGCAAATGTAAATAACCCTGTATTTAACTTTAACAGCGGGACCATTACGATTGGCAATATCTTGCAGACTATTGATGCAAGCGATGCTAATACGCCGCTCTATTTAACGATTTACGCCGGAGCGTCAAGCAGCGCTCAATTTCTCATGAATCCATCTACAGGCAACTCATCTACACTCAACTTAAGTGGAGCAAATGCGTTGAGCCTTGATGGCAATGCCGGATATGTTGACTTTTACGGCACAGCCGGCGGCACGTCAACTGTTAACTATAATGGGGCAGTTAACCAGGAAGTTTATTCCTCAACTGCACCATATTCTGCTACTGGCAGACAATCGCCAAACGGCCTCGACAGATCACCGGCTATGTACCAAAACCTTACCTTTTCGGGCTCGCAAACAAAAAAAGCCGATGGCGGAAATATAACCGCTGGCGGCAATCTCACGCTGGCTGCAGCGAGTACCGAAACGGTTGATTTTGCTTCAAATAGCCCAATCGTAACAGTTGGAGGGAATTTTGTATCGAATACGGGCACTACGCTTAACCAGGGTGGTACAGGCACTATGACCATTACCGGGACATCAAACAATGCAGGAACGCTTAATCAAAAAGGCAGCGGTAACATTACTTTCACAGGGGCTTTAGTCTCAACCGCCCTTATTGCCCAAACAGGCAGTGGTAGCATTATTGCTTCTGGCGGGATTACCAATTCGGGAACCATGAGCCAGGGTAGCGGCACTATTGGCAATATTACGGTGACTGGTATTTTGACCAATTCCGGTACCGTAAGTCAAACAACCGGCAATATTTCAGTTAGCGGCAATGTAGTTAACTCGGGATATTTAACTTTAGGCACTGCAAACCTTACCATTAGTGGCAACTATTCCAATAATGGTACATACACCCAGAGTACAGGGAGTACGATATTTAACGGATCATCCCCCACATTAACCGATGGCGGCTCCGGCACATCGTTTAATGCCGTATATTTTAATGGAGGTGGTACGGCCAAAATAAGTTCCGGAAATTTCTCTGTATCAAGTATTGGCGTGTTAACAATGGCTAATTCAACCACCTTAAACGCAAACGGAAATTTGACATTAATATCGGCCGCGGCCAGTTCAGCAACGGTCGCAGCTATACCTTCCGGGTCCGGCATAACAAATAATGTAAACGTACAAAGGTATATAACCGGCGGTGCCGGCTACCGTGGCTATCGCCTAATTTCTTCACCGGTTTATTCAGCAACGGTTAGTTCAAATAACGTTTATAGTATTAATTACCTTACTTCATCGGTATTTCTGACTGGTGCAGGACCTATTGCTACCACCGGCTTCGATAAAGTAGGTAACCCTACACTTTATTTATACCGCGAAGACCAGACCCCTTCCAACGCTTCGTTTACAAGTGGAAACTTTGAAGGGGTAAGCTCCATCAATAATAGCCCCACTTATAAGTATTCAGTTACCGGCGCAGGCACTTCCGGTACTTTTTATCTTCCGGTGGGGAATGGGGTGATGTTTTTTTTCAGGGGGAACAAGACTTCGGCTTCTTTACTGACCGAGACATCGCCTGCATACACCACCCCTGGCACAGTAACCACTAGTACAACCGGCACTTTAAACCAGGGGCAAGTGGTTGTACATGACTGGTACACCCCATCATCGGCATATTTGGGCTATACCGGTTCTGGTGCAACAGGCACCAATTCGGCGGTGCGCGGGTTTAATTTGGTGGGTAACCCTTACGCCAGTTCAATTGACTGGGAGCAATACAATACCACCACACCCGCCTCCGGGATATATGCAACCAGCAACATTAGCAAAACTATTTATGAATGGAATCCCAAAACCAGAAGTTACAGTACTTATATGGCGGGTCATGGCGGGTCTACCAATAACGGCCAGGAATATATTATGAGTGGCGAAGGCTTCTTTGTGCAAGTAGCCAATAATAGTACAAATCCCCAGCTAACTTTCAATGAATCGGCAAAAGTTACGAATCAAACTGCTGGGGTTAACCTTTTTATGTCGACAACGAGGGCGTTTGATGCGGTTGATGATAATATCTCTGATCCGCATTTGCGATTACAGTTAGCCGCTGATTCTATCAACACCGATGATATTTATATAGGTTTCAAATCAACGGCGAGTGCGCAATTTGACATCAATGAAGATGCACCATATATGGCAGGAGCAGGGCAGGTACGCATATCTTCTTTTTCAAGTGATGACATATCCCTTGCCATAAATAAACTGCCTTTACCCGGGATAAAACAAACAACAATTCCATTGTTTGTAACTGCAAGTCCGGCTGGTTCCTATAAGTTGAATATGACGGAGATAAAAGGCATCCCTCAACTCTACCAGATTTGGCTAATGGACCGTTTTAACAAGGATTCGTTAGATATACGGCATAATTCAACCTACGCCTTTGACGTTGTTGCAGATACCAATAGTTATGGCCGAAGACGTTTTCAATTGGTTATCCGTCAGGACCCAGCGTTGGCAGTGCATTTGCTAAATTTTGCCGCCCGCAAAGCAACAGGCGGCGCACAAGTAACCTGGAAAACGGAGAATGAAGAGAACTATACCAACTTTTTTATTGAACGAAGTACAGACAAAGGTGCAACTTTTGTTGATTTGGCCGGTATTGTTTCAACCGCAGCAGGGACTTACAATTATTTGGATCAAAAACCTGGTGCCGGGGCTAACCAGTACAGGTTAAAACTTACAGATTTGAATGGAACTATTAGCTATTCAAATATTGTCACGTTGATGTATGCTAATGAAGCAAACAATCTGATTAATAATTACGTCACTGTTTATCCTAACCCGGCTATTAACACCGTTAATGTAGCCATAGCTACAAATGCGGGTTCAAATCCACCTTATGTTATTCAGATCACCAATACATCCGGCGTCCTGATCAAAAAGATCACTTCTGCACAGGCTAATTGGCGGGGTAGCGTTACCGACCTGATGCCGGGCACTTATATTATTAAAGTGCGATGCAGCAAGGATAACGCCATTGTTGGCAGTACCAAGTTTGTGAAGACTTAGGTATTTTGAAGGCCAAATAGCCCTGAATAGTTATGTATTATTATTGAGTTAAAATAAAGCTAATAAGTAAGTATCGGGTTAATTCCCGTCAGTATTAAATAATATTCTTGCAGTAATAACAGGTTAACATGGAAGCGAAAAATTGTCAACACAAATTAGCTGAAGAGTCGAAAACGAAAGATGACTTTATTGAAACTATCTTACAGAATCTACCGATAGGTATTGCAGTAAACAAAATAGACGATGGCAAGACAATCATAGTCAATAAGTGTTTTATCGAAACGTACGAGTGTAGTAATAAGGATTTAAAAGACATACGGAGTTTTTTTAGAAAAGTGTATCCGGACGATGTCTGCCAAAATGAAGTAGCAAATAAAGGAGGTACGAATGACGGTCAGAACGGCGATCCGGAATGGGTGAGTTGGAACAGTGTATCCATAAAAACGCAAACGCACGAAAATAGGGTTGTCAATTCAAAGAGTATTCCGATGTACGATAAAAATCTCATGATTTCAACGGTATTGGATGTCACCAACGAGTTCAACCGGGCCAATGAAATAAAGCGGATCAAAGCCAATCAGGAAGCCTTGATTAACACAACCCAGGATATGATGTGGTCTGTTGACAGTAATTTATACATCATTGCGGCAAACGATTCATTTGTAAAAATGATAAAAATGCTAACTGGCAATATTATAAAAGAGGGGGACTGTGCACTAATTAAAGAATTCGGAGAAGAGCACTTAGTCAAATGGAAGGTGTTTTATCAGCAGGTATTAAATGGAGAGCAAATCACAGTTAAGGATCAATACTACAATCCGATTAAAAAAAAGCTGGAATACAGCCAGATCTCTTTAAGTCCGGTGTTCAATGATAAAAATGAAATCTTTGGTGTTGCCTGTTGTTCAAAAGATATTACGTCGGAAACGCTAAACCGGTTAGCCTTAGAAAATGCGCAAATTGAGCTTCAAAAGATTATGAGTTCTTCACTGGATATACTTTGTTCTGTTGACGCCCAGGGTTATATTTTAAGTATTAGCGCCGCCGTTGAAACTATTTTGGGATATAACCCCCAGGAACTTATTGGCAAAGCACTATCTGATTTCGTCTGTTTTGAAGGACTGGAAAAAACTGAATGGCCTATAGGTACGGTTACAGAAGGGCATGATATCTTAAACCTAAAAAAACGCTTTTTGCATAAGAATGGTTCATTGGTTAGTCTAATATGGACTACGAGGTGGGATCCAAAGGATAAAATTAAATATTATGTCGCAAGGGACGCAACAGAAAGCGAAAAACGTGAAGCGGCACTGGTTGAATCGGAGAAAAAATATAAATATCTCTTTGAAAATATTCCGTGTCCCATATTGATTTGGGATTTTGAAACTTTAAGGATCATCGATTGCAATCAGGAAGCTATCATTAAATATGGATATACTAAGGATGAATTTTTACAATTAACAATAAATGACATCCGGCCTCCTGAAGATATGAACCTTTTTGAGGATATTATTGAGACCGAAGAATCTTTTGAACGAATTCGTGAACGGATTTGGAGACATAAGAAGAAAAATGGCGAAATCATGTTTGTCGATATCAGTAAACTTCTCATCAATTATAACGGAAGAAAAGTTGTACTTGTTATAGCAAATGATGTAACCGAAATCCGTTATTATTATGAGGTTGACAAACTGGAAAAGCATGTCCTTGAACTGAATGCAAGGGATGACAAAAGGTTAGAGGAAACAATCAGGATTTATTTGTCTGGAATCGAGTCGCTGCACCCGGGTATGTTATGTTCCATGCAGGTGCTAAGGGGGTCCAGGTTGTACAACCTTGCGGCGCCAAGTCTTCCCGAAAAGTACCTGAAGGTTGTTGAAGGTGTTGAAATCGGAAACAATGTGTGCTCTTGCGGTACAGCTTCCTTTCTGAAAGAAAAAGTAATCGTAACAGATATTTCGAATGACATTCGTTGGGCGGCATACAAAGAAGTAGCCGGCCAGTATCAATTGAAAACCTGCTGGTCGTATCCTATTTTAGATGGGAAAAACGATGTGGCGGCTACTTTCGCATGCTATTACAGGAAAATCAAAACGCCGACTGAGCGGGAGGAGTACACAATACAAAGAGCCGGGCATATTTTGCAGGTAATTTTGAATAGTTACAAAAGAGAACATGATTTAAAAATAAGTAATGAAAGATTTGGATACGCAACGGAGGCAACATCCGATATCATCTGGGATTGGAATTTGGAAACTAATTCAGTTTACTATTCCGGGAATATGCAGAAACTATTCGGACACATGCCTGATGCGTATGATGATAACCTGCCCTTTTATTTCGAACATGTGCATCCTGATGATCGTGGAAGGGTGATCCTTGACTTCGATCAGGTTAAGCACGGGACGATGATCAACTGGACGCAGGAATATCGTTTCAAAAAAGCCAATGGCGGATATGCTTTTGTATTGAACAGGGGGATTGTGATAAGAGATGAAAATGGTGTAGGTACGCGTATGATAGGAGCTATGCAGGATATCACGATGTTGAAACAAAATGAGCTGCGCATCATCCAGCAAAATGAACAACTTAATGAAATTGCATTGATTAATGCGCACCAAATCAGACGGCCGGTTGCAAACATTTTAGGGCTGATGGAACTGTTCAATGCAGAAATAGAGGTACATGAGGTTGGTATGGACATTATGAATCACCTCAACGCTGAAACTAAGGAATTAGATGCCGTAATCAGACGTATAATTGATAAGACCGTTGCTTAAGTTTTTTTATAATAAGCGGCATTAATATGAGCTAAATCATAATCATCAGGACACAGCCCCTGTACGTATCAGTAGCCATTCTTTCGAAGCGGCTACTGATAAATTTGTTTTAATTCCCAATACCAATAATAGGCATATTAATAGTAACGGCCTGATTTTGTTAATCTGATATAATTATTTAAGAATAATTGAGTCCCTAAAATATGAATTTAATTTACTAATTTATTTTCCAAACTAATGCAAAAGCTTATTAAAAGCAGCGACTTTTTCAAAACGATAGACCTTGTCATTACCCCCATAATTTTAGCAAATGAAAAAAACGCACATCTATACTTTAACAAAGCCTTTACGTCTCAGATAGGTTACACCATCGAGCAGATGCCGGATAAACTTGCCTGGTTAGAAAAAGCTTACCCGGACGAAAAATACAAGCAGGCAATAATTGAAAATTGGGACATGTGTTTGCAGGCAACTCAAGGTAGCATAGATACACACGTAAATATGGTTGTAAAAGTCTGTTGTGCCGATGGTTCCTTTAAATGGTTTGATATTCACGAAAAAACTATCGGCGAAAACAAAGTAATTACATTTTTAGATGTTGATGACTTACGTGATAGTTACGACGATCTTACAGATGCCTTAAAACAAAAAGATATTCTGCTATCAATTATTGCTCATGACGTAAGAAGCCCTTTAAGCAATATCAAGCAAATTGTTAATAATTATAAAAGCATGGATCTGTCTGTACAAGAAACAGAAGAGATATTTTTTAGCATGGGGATCCAGATCGATTATATTTTCAATATCATCAATTCGTTATTAGTACGAACTAGTTTCAACCGCAGTAGTTTTAAAGAAAAAAGGGAACAGATTTACCTGCTGGCCTTTTTTAATAAATACGGAGAATATTACAAGGAACTCATGGCAAAACAAGGGGTTGATTTTGTTTTTGAACTCCGTGAAGAAGATAAAATTGAGTTTGATTCTTTTATTTTGGATATCATTTGTCGTAACCTCATAGATAATGCGATTAAATACAGCCCCGAAAATGGGAAGATTTATATTTCTTTTTATAAAAATGATGATAGTGCGGAGCTGGTAATTAGAGATGTTGGACCGGGAATGTCAGAAACGCAAAAGGCGCGGATACTAAGCAATAAAAGTAGCCGCAGGCTCAAAAAGCAAATTACAGATAGCTTTGGGCTGGGGCTCGTAATGGCCAAAGAAATTCTCGAGAAACATAATGGAATGTTATCGATCGACAGTGAACTTGGTAAAGGCACTTCATTTGTGATTAATCTTAGGAACACTAACAGTATCCTGATTGAATAAAAATAACATTTTTTAAATGTAAATCTATCCTCGCACCCCGACTTCAATAAACTCATATTGAGTAATGGTTAAGTTGAAATCACCATTTCGGCTATCTGCCCCAGCCATATTTAGACAACCTCGCCAAAAATGGAGAAATTCCAGTTGATCTATAAGCCGAAATTCCCATGAGCGCAGTGGGATACGATCTTTTAAGTCCTAAAAACATTTGATATTATCACGTAAGTATTTTAAATAATTGATAATGAGGTTGTTACTTCAAGTGTGTAGATGTGTGTAGTGTCATTTTTTTGTAACATTCGTACAATCTTTTTCTTTGTATTAAAATTTTTACGGTCAAAAATTACTACAAAAGAATAAAACCTTATAACGGCACCACTTTACAAAGGAACATTTGCTGATGGGTTCGATAGGTTACCACTAATCCTGAGGGGGGCGATAACTCTTTGACTGAGGGGATCGGGATTTGCCTTGTTCTATTTTTTGCTTATGGTTAAAAAATAGAAGCCAAATATTTCCCTGATTGACGATAGCTCACAAGTTGTTTTTTGTGACAAAAATAACCTGTGAAAAATTAAAACAACTAAATAACATAAAGTATGTCTTGTTTTTTTTGCTTGCACCATACACGTAATAATAATTAAAACGTATGAAAAAATCGCTACTTATAAATCTGTGCTTGTTATTCACTGTTTTTATTGCCTTCGCTCAGCAAAAAGTGAGTGACGGGACGGTTAACAATGGCAATTTGCCCAACAAGGATGCAATACTCGAACTGGAAAGTTCAAATAAAGGATTATTGCATACACGAGTAACTTTAAGGAGTACAACAGATGCTTTTCCATTAACTGCACATGTGGCAGGTATGATGGTTTATAATACGGCGACTCAAAATGATGTAGTTCCAGGTATTTATTATGATAATGGAACTATATGGGTTTTGGTTAATGGAACAAGTGTTGGTTCAAATAGTATAAATGTACAGGCACAACCAGGTAAAACTGGCACACCAGGTACGCCCGGGCAAGCAGGAGGCCCTAGTTCGGGGATAAATGCAGTGATTAATGATAGTGGTACATGGATATATAGCCAGGTATCAAATACCTGGACGAATATAAGCGCAGCAATTGGTCCGCAAGGGCCCGCTGGGCCGACTGGTTTGACTGGGAAAGGCATTTCCTCGACAGTTAATAATGGCAACGGCACCTTTACGATTACTTATAGTGACGGTACAACCTTCACCACTTCTAATTTAACCGGTCCTCAAGGTCTTCCCGGTGCAACAGGCCCTCAGGGTACAACTGGTGCAACCGGAGCTACTGGTTTGACCGGAGCAACAGGACCGCAGGGCCTGACAGGTCCGGCAGGTACTACCGGTGCAACAGGCCCTCAGGGTACAACCGGAGCGACTGGTTTAACCGGAAAAGGCATCTCCTCGACAATTGATAATGGCAACGGAACATTTACAATTACCTATAGTGACGGTACAGCCTTTACCACTTCTAATTTCACCGGTCCTCAAGGCGCTGCCGGAGCAACAGGGGCGATTGGTCCGCAGGGAACCCCAGGAGCCACAGGCTCAACCGGAAAGGGCATCTCGTCAACAGTTGATAACGGCAATGGCACTTTTACGATTACCTATAGTGATGGTACAACATTCACCACTTCTAATTTAACCGGTCCTCAAGGCCTTGCTGGTGCCACCGGTGCAACCGGTCCTCAGGGAACAACCGGCGCAACCGGAGCAACGGGTTTAACCGGCGCGACCGGTCCACAAGGTCCAATCGGTGCAACAGGCGCTACAGGTCCACCGGGAACTGCAGGAACAACAGGTGCAACCGGAAAAGGCATATCATCAACAGTAGATAATGGCAACGGCACTTTCACCATTACTTATAGTGACGGGACAACTTTCACTACCTCTAATCTAACCGGTCCGCAAGGTTTGGCAGGTGCAGCCGGTCCTCAGGGAACAACCGGTGCAACGGGGCCGACTGGTTTAACAGGGGCAACCGGTCCGCAAGGTTTGGCCGGTGCAACCGGTCCTCAGGGAACAACCGGCGCAACCGGAGCAACGGGTTTAACCGGCGCGACCGGTCCACAAGGTCCAATCGGTGCAACAGGCGCTACAGGTCCACCGGGAACTGCAGGAACAACAGGTGCAACCGGAAAAGGCATATCATCAACAGTAGATAATGGCAACGGCACTTTCACCATTACTTATAGTGACGGGACAACTTTCACTACCTCTAATCTAACCGGTCCGCAAGGTTTGGCAGGTGCAGCCGGTCCTCAGGGAACAACCGGTGCAACGGGGCCGACTGGTTTAACAGGGGCAACCGGTCCGCAAGGTTTGGCCGGTGCAACCGGTCCTCAGGGAACAACAGGAGCCATCGGTGCAACAGGTTTAACAGGTGCAACTGGTCCTCAAGGTCCGACCGGTGCAACCGGCGCGACTGGGCCGCAGGGAACTGCGGGAACTACAGGTGCAACTGGAAAAGGCATATCATCAACAGTTGACAATGGCAACGGCACTTTTACGATTACCTATAGTGATGGTACAACATTCACCACTTCTAATTTGACCGGTCCTCAAGGCCTTACTGGTGCCACCGGTGCAACCGGCCCTCAGGGAACAACCGGTGCAACGGGGCCGACTGGATTAACTGGTGCAACAGGTCCTCAGGGTACAACAGGAGCCACCGGAGCAACTGGTTTAACCGGGGCGACCGGTCCGCAA
>JABDBM010000079.1 GCA_013288685.1 Bacteroidota bacterium
CAGGGCTTTTGGTATGCTTATGATCTTCCTTCACCCAAATATCCATCCAACCAGCCCAACACCCGTTCCCAACCATCAGCATGTTCATAAGCGGCGGCAGCGCAACCGCCAAAGCCTTCGTGGCGCACGGTTATTCGGGTGCCTGTGGGTATCGCATCAAGCAAATAGGTAATGGTAGTTACCCGCATACCCAATGCAGGGTGTTCCCATTCGTACTTCCGGGTATGGGTTATTTTATGCGGCTCGTCAAGTACCCGGAATTCTCCGCTGGCCGGCATGCTTTGGCCATTGGGCAATAGCACCGATACGGTATACCGGCCGCCAACGCGTGTGTCGGCCTTCCATTCGCGCATGTTGTAAACGCCGGGCGCGCCCCACCAGTGTTCTATTTCCGGGCCGTCTGTTAAGGCCTGGTATACGCGTGCGGGTGGCGCAGTAACATCCATGGTTGCTAATACGATGCCTGTTTCGGCATCAGCTACCGCACGCGGCGGGCGTGCAGCGCTATTGGTTGTTGGCTTTTTATTTTTGCTTGTTGCCATTTTTTATGTTTTTTAAGGTGTTCTATGCCCCAGAGGGGCTACCTATTTGTAGAAATAAAAGCGAAGTAGTTTTGTGCCTCGTAGAGGTTACCCTTAACTAACTTTGCCAATTTACCCTGCAATCTGTGGGCAGCACCTACGCAGCTGTTGCGTTTATGTGTGATATTTCTACAAATAGGTAGCCCGGATGGGCCATCGAAAACCTATTCTTTAAATATCTGGAACACAGTCGCTTCCGCGAGGCGCCTGAAAAACCCACTTCTATTGTTTATTCTTGGCCGAATAATCTTCATGGTCCGGCACGCCCTTGCCTTCGTTCAACAATTTAAACAAACTGCCTTTTACATAATGGTCCCAGCCACCGGTACAGTCTTCAAAACATTCCAGTGCGGGGGTAAGGCCTATGTGCGTCATTTTTATTTCGGTTGACTTACCCACTGGTTTAAACTCCCACAAAATTTGCGTGTCCTGCCATTCTTTTTTGTTTTTCAGAAAATGCATGTTGCAGTCAATAACCTGCCATAACAGTTTTTGGCCGTCAACAACGTCAATTACTTTAAAGGTGCCAAAAGTTTCGCCGAAAGGCACATTAAAAACGTCGCCAATTTTGGCGGTTGAGCCGGAGAAATTTTCTGTCCACCAGGCGGCTACGTTGTTAACCCCGGCAATGGCCTCGTTAACCGGGATGTTTGCAGTTATACCGCAATGATAATTTTGATGTTCCATTTTTTAGGTATTTGAGTGAAGGCCCATCAGGTTGCCTTCGGTATCTATAAATTGGGCAATAAATCCAAATTCGCCATTGGCGCCGTTTTTTGACTTTTGGAGGACGATTTTTCCGCCCGCAGCCTCCACTTTCGAAAGCGGGATGCTCAGATCCTCGCCTCTGTCCATATAGACAATACGACCTTTTTCTGATGGTTCATATCCTTCACCTTCAACAATAGCGCCGCCCGCGCCCTGGCCATCCATGGTAAGCGGGAATATGGCATATTTTCCTCTCGGCATGGGTACAGGTGCCATTTCTATACCAAATATTGTTTCATAAAATGTTTTTGCCCGCTCAAAGTTTTTAGCCGGGATTTCAACCCAGTACATCGTGTTTCTCATAATATTTGATTAATTGTTTCGACAAAGATATTGTCTGTATTGCCGACCTGTGATGTGCAAATAAGACTTTGTTAGGGGTTGATTGAGACAAACCAAACCGCTAATTTTAAGGCATGAAACATATATCCATACTGGTGCCCGAAGGCAATAACAGCCTGATTGATATTATTGGTACCTACAAGGCTTTTAACCGGGCGAATAAGTTTTTGGCCGATGCCGGTAAACCGCCAATGTTTACCATTCAGCTGGTAAGCACATTAAAAAACCTTACCACCGATGGCGGCCTGTTTACCATTACCCCCAATGCCGGTTTAGATGATGTAACTAAAACCAACCTGATTATCATACCAGCTATCAATTGGAATTTTGCGGATTCCTTAGCGGCGAATGCAGACTTACTGCCCTGGATTATTAAGCATTACAAGCAAGGCGCCGAAGTAGCAAGCATGTGTACGGGCGGATTACTGCTTGCTTCAACCGGCTTATTGAAAGGCCGTAACTGTTCAACCCATTGGATGGCCGCCAACGCATTCCGCAAGCTATTTCCGGATGTGAATTTGGTGATTGAAAAAATTATTACCGATGAACATGGCATTTACACCAGCGGGGGCATGCTATCGTACATTAACCTGGTGTTGTATTTAATTGAGAAATATTGCGACCGCGAAATGGCCATTTATTGCGCCAAGGTTTTGGAGGTGGATATCGACCGCAACAGTCAATCGGTATTCACTATGTTTTTGGGTTTAAAAGATCACCAGGACGAAGAGATTCTGAAAGCGCAGCTATTTATAGAAAAAAACGTAAGCGAGAAAATATCCATCGAAGAACTGGCCACCCGTTTTGGCGTAGGCCGCCGTAATTTCGACAGGCGGTTTATGAAGGCAACCTATAACACCCCTGTTGAATATTTGCAACGGGTAAAGATAGAGGCAGCAAAAAAATCATTGGAGAGCAGCCGCAAAACCATTAATGAGATCATGTACGAAGTTGGCTATTCGGATTTAAAAGCTTTTCGTGAGGTATTTAAAAAAATAACAGGGTTGTCGCCGTTGGATTATAGAAATAAATATAACAAGGAGGCGGTGGTGATGTGAGGGTTTATATTGTGGAACATAAAAAAAAGACCCGGATACCCCCGGGCCTTTTACTACACATCAAAAACTATTAACAAAATATATTACAGCCCGAACGATTTGGCATCGTTTATCACCATATAGTTGTTGCTGCTGGCATGGCCCACGGTTTTATCAACCAGGGCGCTTAACGAGCTTACATCAGGTGCGCTCCACAGGCAGGCGGAGGCCGATGGATCATCGCCCGCCATGAAAATTAAAACTTTAAAACCCTCGGGCACCGGCGGATTAGCGCTCAACGCACCCCAATAGGCATCGGGATCGGTAATTTTGTGACTTACTAAAATATTCATGGTTATTGATTTTATGTATGCCCTAAATTAAACAGCGGGTAAGTGCGTTTAAATGTGAAAAAAGTAGTAATCTTTTAAAGCCCTAAGCAGCAAGTCTGGAGGCTTTGGTAAAAAAGGTAAGTTCGACTTTCGACTAGACCATCCACTTAAATTAGTGCATCTCCATTTCTACCCCGCGTTCGCTAAGCGAAAGTTTAATCAGTCTTGTTTTATTAAATAGGTTTTGAAACTCGATGGAGGTGTTTTTCTTACCGGCGGCGGCATAGCCGTTATCCACATTGGTGCCCCAGTAGCGGCCGATGGCTTTATTTAAAATGTTGTAGTAGTTATTATAAACATTTACCCATTTTGTTTTATCCGGACTTTTTGAGCTGAGATTGAAAGTTACGTAATAATAATTTTTGCCGTCGACGCCAATGCGTGTATCATACATCCCCATAAACAATAGCGTGCTTTTATAACCTTCGGCGCCTATTGATTTTAATAGCTTATTTTGTTCGCCGCGTATTGCTTTATAACCGGTTGGCCGGTAAGCGCTAAAGTCTCTGATAGATTGCGCAAGGGCTTTGGTGTACAGATAGGTATCGCCGGTGCTTTCGGTAAAAACACCTTTTATCCAGGTGCCCGATTTTATTAAGATGTTTTCCGCATCAAACATGCTACCAGTACCATCGTCTGCATTGGCCTCGATGGAAGTCTTATCTGCTAAAACCTTTTCGTACATGCCGGATGGGCGGCCGTTTGCGTAGGTGGCAAACGTATACTCCCCCGTGTTTTTTACAGTAATGCCTTTGCCGTTAATGACATTTTTTTGGAAATACCCATAAAAAGTAACTTTAGGCGTGATGGATTGACCCAGGCCATCAAAAAGGCCATCCTTAAAGTTGCCAATATAAATACCGCCATCCAGTACCTTTAAGCCAAAGCCTGTTTCACAATTGCCGGCCTGGCAGCCCTTTTTTGTGGTATCAACCGTAAACGGGTCGCCTTTAAAATGCATGCCGGTACTTAATACCTGGTCTTTATAGTACATAGTGCCATAACCGCTGGCCTGGTTATCAATAAATGATCCTTCGTAATGCATGCCCAGGCTGTACCAGCTAATGTTGCCAACACCACTAAGCGAGCCGTCTATTGCGGTGCCTGTATAAGTATCCTCATTAAAATAATGGCGGGTGCCATAAAAGCTGTTGCAATCGCCCGATACACATACCGGGAAGCTGTCGCGGCTATCGTTATAACATTCAATTAAAACGCTGCCGCTAACACTTTCAATTTCTATCACCACAAAGTTTGCCTTATTTTTAAAATGAAATACAGAGTCACCCCGGGCATTCTTCTCCGATTTTAATATCCAATTGATGGTAAGGCAATCATGAAACTTGTTTTTTATATTGGATGCCGCTTGTTTTGCCAATACTTCATCGCCTTCGAAATCAAGATAAGCATCGTAGGTGACGTGTTGCGAATACGAATTATAGCTAATGAATTGGCTTTGATGCAAGTCGTTGGCGGCCCATAAGGTAATCAATGGGTCATACTCTTTTATTTTGCCATTGGCCGAAATCTTTTCGGTTCCCTTAAGCGATTGGAAGGTAGAATCGGCTGCAGCCACCTGTATAATTTGCTGCAGTTTGTCGCAACTCAATTGCTGAGCGGTGGCCACCCCGTAGTTGTAAACAAGAAAAATAGATAGAAAGGATACCCGGCGTGTAAACGAAATCATACTTTATAGCTTTACGAAATTCTGTTGCTATAAAGGTGATTAAATGTTTGACCGGGTAGCCGCTGAAAAAGTAGTAAATAAGTGGTATTTTATTTAGCGGGGCATCGGTAAGCCTCAATATTTTAAGGCCAGTAAAACAAGCCGGCTATGATAGCCGCCGCAATAAAACAAAGGGACGATGAAATTAATTTGCCAACAACAAACATCCGGTTATAATTGATATAAATGGCATTATTTAGTTCGGTTATTACGCTAAAACAAGCGAAGCAGATAAGGGCAAGTTTACAATCAGAAAGTATATTGGACGGGAGCACATATTTAGCGCCAATTTTTACATAAAAAAGCGTAAATAATGTCCCGAATAAAAACGAAAGTATGGTGCTGTACGTGTAACTGCTATAGTTTTCGGGCCGCCAGGTTTGTGGCGTTAATGCCTGATATTTATGAAACGCAAATCCATAAAAAAACCATTCGATTACGGTATTTGCAACACCAATGCAAATAGCCGAGAGGACAAAGTGTATTGCTGACATGATGCTTTAGGTTTAATTTACCGATATAAATATAGTTTTAAAAAAAACCAATACTGGCATAGTTTTTAGGAGGTATATAAGCGTATTAATGTTTAATTTAAAACTTAAAGATATGAACTTATTAAAATTTATTATAGTTGGCGCCGCTGTAGGTTACGGGATAAACTACATCATGAAAAAAGGCCCGGACGGTCGTTCTGTTATTGATGACATTGCCGAAAAGGTACCCGATTGGTTTAACGATGCCAAAAAATATGCAGGCGAAACTATTGAGCAGGTAAAGCAACGTGCTCAAGCGGTGTAAGGGACAACTTGCCGGGGTATGGCTTGTTTTTAAAATAATTGTTTTTTTAACAAGCAATGTTCCGGCTCGTTTAACAGGCTCACATCCATTTATTTAAAGCTTAAAATTAAAAAGCCCCTCGCACTCGCTGCTTGGGGCTTTTAACCTAAACCTTATCACAATAAGTAAGTATGAAACTTACGTTATGAATTGACAAAGATAGAAAAAGGATTGACTTATGAAAAAAAATTGTGTTAAATCGACACAATACAACTAATTATTTGTCCACAAATTCTTCAATTTTCTTTTCAGAACAAAAATAGTATTCAACACTTGTTTAAAGGTTAAAAAACAAACTTAGGGTTAATTTTTTTTGCCGCGCGTCATGCCAATAACTTGGTTTTCGGCAATGCGGGCAACAACAATTTTTTTAATAATTTCTACAGGTAGCGGTTCTCCTGGTTTAAAATGCAGGGTCAGGCCTGAAATTTTACAACCTGTTAAATCGGCCTTCATTTGCTTTAGCAGTTTGGAGCTCATGGAGTAAAGGCTGCAATATTTTTTGTTTACACCAATACCTACCAGCATATAAATATGCTTAAAACAATGTACCTGGTAGCTCAGTGATTCTTCGGCATCGGGTACGACGGATTTGATGAGCCAATACAATTCTGTTAAGCATTGTCTGAATTCCGGCTCTTGCTTTTGGAGGAAATTGCTGAATAGTTGTGACGGAACGTTTTGTTTAAGATTATCCATCTCTTTTTATTTTTAAATTGGCCTCGAAAACAGATACCGTTTTCACTCAAACACAAGATTGGTATAAACCATGCCAATCAATAAAGGCGGTTTAGCTTTTGGTTCGGGCTTGTTGAAAACTTTATTTAAAAGTCCCATAAACGGTTTTACTGCTATTTATTCAGGGGCAATTTAACAAAAAGAGAAGATTTAAAAGCAGCAACCATAAAGTGAAGCCGAATTAAATTTGCCATATTTTTCGTATGTGTTCGCTTTTTAAGCTATTGTTAAAAAATAAAGCCCCTCCGTTAACCAACGAACAGGCTTTATACAAACTTAAGGGCTTTAACTATCGTGCAGCCGGCAAGCCAGGCTTTATCCGTCGTATCCAAATCATAACTATAAAGCAGGCAATTACTAAAAAACCGGCAAAATAAATATAATCTATCAGGCTGATTACGGCGCCATGAGTTTTCATCACGGCGTAAGCATTATCATCATCAAGCTGGCTGGGGGCAACTTTTGATGAGTATTGCATTTCGGCCAGGTATGCGGCCATTTTGTAAGCTCCTGTCCACACTACACCTATACAAATCCAGATTAGGGTTTTAAAACTTTCCTTTTTCATCGCATTTACTTGTTTGATGAACTGTTTAAATTTTTTGCTCCATATAAATCCATCAGGCTCATTCCGGGCGAAAGCACTAAGGTTTGGGGCCAGGTGAGCTTGCCGTCTTTAATAGCTTCGGCAAGTGCATTGGTAAGGTTTACCTGCGCATCCAGATTTTTTTGCGATTTAATGGCCTCTGCTGCTTTAGCATATTGCTCGGCAGCCATCACTTCATTTTTTGCGGCATCGTTTTTCTTTTCGGCAATAAACTGCGAGTTAATAGCCGTTTGGATGGCTGGCTCGGTATAGGTAAATTCTCCGGCTGCTCCAATATTGTCTATCCGTATACCGCGGGCTGCAAAAAATTCAGTAGTTTTTTCCTTCATGATATCAAATACCGCCTTGCGATCCCGCTGACAAGCAGTAAGATCACGCTGACCAAATTCGCGGGTAAGTACGTCCTGTACAAATGAACGGACATTGGCGTCGACCGCGTTTTCCAGTGTTTTGCCGCTATACCAGTATAAGAACTTTGCAGCGTCTTCTTCCGGAATAGAGGCTGTACAGGTTATACCCACCGTAAACCCGATGGAATTGCTCGATTCTACATTAATTTGCTGGTTATTGCTGCTGGTTCCGGTATTTGTAGCTCCGGTCCATTCGCGGGTAACCGGCGACCGGTCTACCTTGATCACAACAACCGAAGGTATCCATTCGCCGTCGTTGTCGCCCCGGCCGGTTTGGTGCCACATGGTTGGGGTATAAATACGTTTGGTAGCTACCTTCCTTTGCTCCAGGTAATCAACCGATTTTAATTGTTTTTGGTTCTGTTGGGTGCCCTGTTCAAGCGGGATAACAAAGGCGGTTTCATTGGGGTTAATGTCCACATACTTTTCTTCCTGGTATGGTCTTCTGCATGCTGATAATGAGGCAATTGCTAAAATTGCAAAACTAATTGTTTTCACTTTATTATGTTTTTAGATTGTGAATTATGGTGGTTTAAATTAAATCATCATAATACTTTGACTATACCATAACAGTGATATTACAGCCGTTTTATCTTTTAACCGAACGCATGTTTATGTAGGATTTTTGATGTTTTTTTTAAAGAATTTTCATTTTAAGTTCTTTAGATTTTTGTTTTTGCAACGATTGGAAAGCGTGCGGGTACTTTGCGCTTCGTTCATTGATCGTACAAAGCTCATCCGCAATGCTTGGTTATTTATTTAGGGGGGCGATATAACGATAACCACTAAGAAACTATGTTACGCCTCACCTAATCCTCTCCAAAGGAGCGGACTTTAACTGCCTTACTCTCCTTCCCCGGTTTTGGTTATAAGTTGATAAATTAGCCATTGGTAAACGTCTCTACCACCTCGTACATTCCCGGGTCGAAACTGGCGATTTCCAGGGCTTGTTGTAAAAATGGAGACGCAGTTGGATTACTTCGCATCTCGTTATAACGACCGATGCTCTCCCATTGTGCATACATGGTTACCTTTTTGCCATCCAGGCTGCGGTGAAGGCTCGACGAAATAAAGCCCGGTTGCTTTTTGACGGTCTCAGTGGCTTGTATCAGCAAATCGATCAGTTTTTGCTGGTTAGCAGGATCAACCGTAAAAACATTGATGAGTGTGAGGTAATTATTTTCCTTTGTTATGGTTGTCATATAAGCTAATTATGATGAAATAAATAACAAAGTAACGCGAATTTGGGTGATTTTTGCAAGCAGTCACCTCATGAAAGGCCATACTATTGCAAAAGATACCCGAAGGGGTTGTTTCTTATACACAGGCATGTGCCTAAAGAAAAAAGCCTTATATTTTTACCTCATAACCCATCGATTTTCAATTCTCCCGATAGTAAAAATGTCGAGCCTTTTTCTGCATTATTAAGATTAGTAGCCAATTTAATTTATAAATTTAGAGCCTGACAAATTCTACAAGCTAAAAGACCAAAACCTTTCCGATGGATAAAAGATTGAAAATGCTTAATATTAATCTTCCGGATGGCTGGGAAGATATTTCGGAAGATAATCCGCAAGGTCCCCCAACGTTTATTGACACGACATTTGGCGACTCGGGTGTATTACAAATTTCGACTGCGGAATTTTTATCTGGGAAGATTCCAAATCCAAGCTTAACGGACCTGGTCGATCTTTCTAAGAATATAGGCTTGAAAAATGAATTTGGAGAGTTACAAAATGAAGAGTCCGGAAATTGCGCTTATGGGACTTTTGGTTGCGCGCAATTTTCAAGTCTTAAGTTTCCTCACATTTCTATTTGGCATATATCCGAGGGCGAGAACTTTATCTTTGCTACATTTATCTGCTCAACAGTTCCCACCCAAAAGCAAGTAAATGATGTAAAGAATATCTTAATTTCGATTAAAAGGAAATCATTTTTAGCATCGTTATTTGCGTGAATAAAAGCCTTAAAAAACAAATACTCCAACTTTCGTCAGAGTTTTTTGTTTTTTAAGTCGGGATGAGAAGATTCGAACTTCCGACCTCCAGCACCCCATGCTGGCGCGATACCTGGCTACGCTACATCCCGAATTGGGCAACAAATATATATTTTCCCTGCTTATTTTTAGGTAATATTTTTTAAATTGGTTTAAAAAGCTATTTTTGAACACAATGGCTAATCCGTTTAAACTTTGCTTGCTGATTGATGACAATTATATTGATAATTTTGTCACCCGTAAGATATTGGAAGGCAGCAACTTTGTTGAAAAAATTGTGGTGGTACGTTCTGCAAGTGATGCCATAACCGCTTTACGCGATGGTTTGGTAAAGCCTGATGTTATTTTTCTGGATGTAAGGATGCCGATGATGGGTGGATTTGAGTTTTTAGAGGAATACGAAAAGATTGAAATAGACAAGGATGAGATTAAAATATTTATGTTATCATCGTCGCTCGACCCTGTTGACATCCGGAAATCAACGGATAATAAATACATCACCCAGTTTATTCACAAACCCTTAACCTCAAAAGCACTCGAAGAACTTTGTCAATGATTTTAGTGGCTGATAGCGGGTCGTCAAAGACAGATTGGTTGCTTACTGTTCCAAACTCAACGGAAACAAAGCAATTCAGAACGGCCGGACTTAATCCTTACTTTTTATCCGAAAAAGAAATTTTTAAAATATTACAGGACCAGGGCGCCGAAATGGCTGCCTATGCCAATGATATTGCAGAAATATATTTTTTTGGCGCAGGCTGCTCAAGTCCCGACAGGCACGAAATTGTGTCGAACGCCATTAGTCAGCTGTTTCCAAAATCATACATCAGTGTCGACAGCGACCTTTTAGGCTGCGCCTACGCTACCTGCGGGCACGAGAAAGGCCTGTGTTGCGTGCTGGGCACAGGATCAAACATCTCTTTTTTTGATGGGGAAAACATCCACGAGGGCAAGCATGGCCTGGGCTTTGTATTAGGAGATGAAGGCGGCGGCAGTTGGTTTGGCAAAGCGCTGATCACCGATTTCTTATATGGCAAAATGCCCGATGACATTTGCAAACAATTTGCCGAAGCCTATCAGCTTGATAAAGAAATTGTAATTAAAAAGGTATATCAAACCGCCAGTGCTAATTCGTACCTGGCGTCGTTCACCCGTTTTTTAAGCAAAATCCGGTCGTCTGAATACGGCCAAAGCCTGTTGCGCGCCGGATTGCTTGAATTTGTTGATACCAATATTAAATCGTACCCCCAATACCATAACTACAAATGCCATTTTGTAGGGTCAATAGCCTTTGTTTTTGCCGATGAGTTAAAAGCCGTTTGTAAAGAGCAGGGTGTGCACGTGGGTAAAATTATACAGCAGCCTATACATGATTTGCTGGGGTTTATATTATCGCGGGAATGAATTTGAAGTAATGGCGAAACTCAAAAAGACGGATAGACAATCCAGTCAATACGATAAAATAATTAAGGAAAATCTGGAGATTACCTTGCCGGTAATTATTCGGGATGTATTGGGGCTGGATATTGCTATCAGCGAAGAATTGCCCGATGACATACAACACACCAAAGAAAGAAAACCTGACGCCTTAAAGAAAGTAACCGATACTAATGGCAACACTTACGTATTGCACGTTGAGTTTCAAACTACTGACGAAAGGGAGATGGTTTACCGCATGGCCGAATATAGCATCATGCTGATGCGTAAGTATCAGTTACCGCTAAAGCAGTATGTTGTGTTTCTAGGGTATTCCAAACCTGAAATGCCGACATACATTAAAACTGAACATCTTGAATTTGATTATCAACTTATTCGCATATCGGAAATAAGCTATAAATTATTTCTTAAAACCGACAATCCAGAAGTAAAAATGCTGGCAGTTTTAGCTAACTTTGAAATAGACGATAGTTATGAAGCTGTAAAAAGTATTGTAAACCAGGTACAATACTATTCAAAGGGTGATTTTGCGGAAAGTAAATACTTTGAGCATTTGCGTATATTTGTACAGCTACGCAATAATATTGAACAACAATTTGAAAAAGTGATGGAATCAGTAACTAAATTTTTTAAAGAAGAGAATGATTTTCTGTTCAAAAAAGGCGAGGTAAAGAAAGACAATGTTTATGTGGAAAATCTGATACTTAAACTCGGATTATCAGACGAACAGATTGCCGATATTGGAAAAGTATCAATAGATTTTGTTAGAAGTGTAAGGGCGCGATTGGAGAAATAAAATTCATTTTTGTATATACAATTCTTCCTCGGCTAAGTAAGCAGCATAACGGAGGCATTGATCTACGTCTTCGGCTTCCAAAGCAGGATATTCGTCAATAATCTCATTTTTACTCATTCCGTTAGCGATAAGATTGAGCACTAAAGAAACGGTTATACGCATGCCCCTTATACATGCTTTACCCGTCATATATTTGGGTCAGATGTTATTCGGTCTATCGTCAGCATAGTATTTCTTTTTTATAAAATTACGATATTTTATCGTTTTGTCAAACTTCAGGAATGCAGGACTACGCCACCGACATCCTTTAATCCCAAAATCCTACAAATCATGGTTCAGACAAACCTCCTCACCAACACAAACAACAGCCCCAGCACCGCCAACACACTTCCCGCCCAGGCCAGGTAATCGCCATTGCGTACATAAAAGGTCATGTACTGATTTAAATTAATATCCTGTTTTAAAGCGGTACGTACCCACCATTTACTTTGCTGCACGATATCGCCACGTTGATTGATGAAAGCGGAAATACCGGTATTGGCCGAGCGGCAAACCCAGCGGCGGGTTTCAATAGCGCGTAGTTTGGCATAATCCAGGTGCTGATCTTTACCGGGCGTATCTTCCCACCAGGCATCGTTGGTTATAATGGCGATAAATTGTGCGCCTTTATGTACCGATTTTGCAATATAACCGCCCCAGATGGATTCATAACAAATAACCGGATCGACACCGATGCCGCTTTGCGAATAAAAAACGCCCGCATCGGGCTGACCGGCATAGCTGCCTGTTGCACCACCTAAATGCTCAAATACAGGTTTTATAAACGATAAGGCATCACCAAACGGTAACGATTCGGCGCCGGGAACAAAACGCGATTTATGGTAAAACTGCACCTCCGCAGAGTTTTCGATATTAATAGCCGTGTTGTAACGATCGTAAAACAGCCCGCTGCCATCGCCATAAGGACTTGCTGTTGAAGTGGCCCTTTTATTGAAAATTTTATACGTTTCGGCGCCGGTTACCAGGTTGCCGTTTTTATACTTATTTAAAAAATGCTGTGCCTGTAAATAGTAATTGTTATTGCGAATTTTATCCTCGTTAATAGGCTCGGTGATGGCCGTTTCCGGCCACAAAAAAAACTCCGTATTGCGCTGGCCAACGGAGTCGGACAGGCGGGTTAATATGGCCAATTGTTCTGTAGCAGGCATGCTGCTTTCCTTTGAGTAGGGGTCAATATTGGGCTGCACTACTACTACATTTGAAGGATTCGGCTGCTCCTTATAAGAGCTATACCGGTACAACGACCAGCTAAGCGGCAACACCAATATGAGCACAAAGGCCGAAATCAGTGCTAACCTTAATTGTTTGTTTTGCTGCTCTTTTATTCCGGTGTAAATTAAAAATACCAGGATATTTATGGCCCATATCCAAATGGTGCCACCGTAAACGCCGGTATATTCATACCATTGCACCCATTGGTGGCTTATGGCAAATCCGTTGCCCAGGGTCATCCAGGGGAAGTTGAGGTCCCAGCTTTGGTGCAGGTACTCGTATGCTATCCAAAAACAAACCAGGCCCAATAAGCCCCAGCCACGGTTGCTAACCAAACGAAAGCGGTAATACAGCCAACAGGCTGTTGCCATTAACAACGGCCCTAACGAATAGGGTATGAACGATACAGCAAGGGCCGTTACTCCACCCAGGCCGTTAGACTTTAAGGCATTGTATACCCAGAAAACACAAAGGGTATTCCATAAAAAAAAGCCCAAAAAGGCGGTGCCAAATATTTTTTTACCTTTTTTGGTAAGATTGGATTGAATGATATTTTCTATTGCGACAAGCATCGGCACAAAGCCAACAAATAGTAAAAAGGTGGTATAGTGAGTTGGCGGCCAGGCAATCCAAAGTAATAAGCCCGAAAACAGGGACAGCAGAATATTTTTCTTCATGGGGTGTGAGCCATTTATGAACGGCAAAGGTATGTTTTACTGGTGGAATACGATGGATTTGAGGTGTTAATTTAAGACATCGAAGGAGTAGCTGAAGGGTGTTTTTTCAATTCTCCTCTTGATCGTTACCGTGTACCCACATGTTTTATGCCCCGGCGGGGCATCGAAAACCTGGTTATCTGTTAAAGATGGTTGTACACGGCAGCTCTGGATAGGGGCATGTTAGTCGGTATATTCGTTAACACAACCTGCATCTCTCAAGAGGGGAGTCTTGCGCGCAGTCCATTGGAGTCCGCATTGCCCTGCATTTTTTCGGCATTAAACTCCTCCGATTTTCCTTTGGGCACGGATAATGATGTCCATTCTGCTTCCGAAATCATCTTGCCTATGAACACAATTTGCCCCACATGGTACGGATAATGAGCCAGCTGCCGGTTAATGGCATCGGTTAGGCTATGTGGCTCGTTGCGGATATAAATAGTATTGTGCCAGTTTTCTTCGTTAATAGTATCAAGTGCCGCAAACAGGCAGGCCCAGCCTTCTTCCCACCTGTCCATTAGTTGCTGGCGGGTGCTTATTTCGTCTTCAAATTCGGTATCGCGGTTGCGCCATGGTTTTTCGCCGTCGGTAGTTAAAAAATCCGTCCATCGCGATAGCATATTGCCCGCCAAATGTTTTACTATAGTGGCGATGCTGTTGCTTTCAGGGTTGTATCGCCAAAATAAACCCCTGTCGGTAACCTGTGCAAATGTTTTATCGCCAAGGCTTTTGTAGCGGGCAAATTCTTTTTTTACACTATTTAAATACGTTTCCATTCCTGTTTATCCGTTTAAAAACTCATCAACCAACAGCGCACTTACAGCCGGCAACTTACTGCCCTCTTTCACCATCCCCAGTTCGCCAATAATAGCGCCGTGCAGGCCCGGCAAAACTACCAACTGTCCGTTGGGTAATAGTTGCGCCATTTGCTGCGTATGCTCCACTGTGATCACATCGCGGTCGGCTACTATAAACAGGGCGGGGGCTTTTATAACGCTAACGGCATCGTCGCTAATATCAGTGAAGTTAATCATCCGGGCCACGTCCTTTTCAAACATATTTTGCAATTTGTTTTTATCGGGTGTTACAGCCAAAAAAGCCTTCTGTAAGGATTCAGGCATATTAGCCAATGTGGCGCCAGGGAAGCCTTCAAAAAAGCCAGGGATAAATCCATCGCGTTTATACGCGCCCGAAACCACCACTATTTTATTCACCACCTCGGGGGACCTGATGGCTATTTGCAAGGCGGTGGTGCCGCCATTACTAAAACCCAGGAAATTCGCTTTGTCCACTTTCAAATAGTTAAGTAAGGCCGCCACGTCATCGGCATCCTGCTCAAAAGATTCAGGCGCGTCGCGGTCGCTGGTGCGGCCGTGGGCCTGCAATTCAACTGCAATTATTTTGCTATTAGCGGCAAGTAACGGCAATAGATTGCCGAATGAGGTTTGAATAGTGGAACCACCGCCGTGTATTAAAACCAACGGGATAGGGCCGTCGCCATGTATTTCGTAATACATGTTGAGTCCGTTGATGGGGGCGTAGCCTGATGTTTTGTGTCGTTCCATAGGAGGTATAAATTTATCACAATAATTTAAGTTCCACAACAGACGGTGTTGTATTTAACCACAGAGAGACAGAGAAGGCACGGAGTACACAGAGAGAAATATTGACTAATGTTCGGGGTTGAGTCTTTTTGCTTTAAAAAACTCAGTGACCTCTGCGATTACTTTGTGTCTCTGGGGTTAGATTTAAAAATCGTTATTTGCGCAGTACTCCACGGGCAAAAAATCAGAGCGAAAGCCATAAAACCGCATCGCCCAAATGATCATTTTGTGTTTTATCCGGACCTATTTCAATGCCCGTGGGCGATATTACCTCGCTTTGCATCAACTGAAACCCGCGTGTAGCTACAGGGATATCGTTATTATAGGCACTCCAGTAATGTTTAAAAGAGATGTCGTTATACAACTGCTCGCTGTTAAGTATGGCATGGAAACCCACATAAACGCCGGGGATATACCCCGCAGCATGCACTGCAGTGTACCAGGCCTGGCAATAGGCTATTACATCGGCAGCGAACGTGTGCGGGGCAATCATTTCCAGATCGCACCAAACGTTCATGCCTGGCGGCAAACCAACAACATTCTTTGCGTAGTTGGCGGCAGTATTACCGTAATCGGTTCCCAATTGTTTACTGGGGTGCCAATTATCAGGCGACACATGCTGCACGGGCATCAAGGCGATACCCGCATTTAAAATAGCTAATGCTTCGGCATTGGTTAGGCAGTTTTTTACGCTAACGCGCGGGATATAACGAAGACAAAAATCATATCCTGCATTTTTAAGCGCCTGTGCATCGGCCGCGGATAATGGTTGATTAACATCAAAACCTTGTACGCCGGCAGGGGCTTTTTGCACCGTGCCGGGAAGCGAAACCAGAGGTGTGGTGGGTGGCATAATGATTTGGTTTAATTGGAGAATATTTAAAGTTAGATGGTTTATTTATGGAAACAAAATGTTATCTGCATAAAATCAGTTACAAACAATTGGCTTTTTTTATTGGGCTGTATTTAAGTTGGTTTTACTAAATTGCCTTAATGGGCCTGATCTATAAAATGCTGCTTATTTTAGTTCTTTTTAATGGCCTAAGCCACGATGTTGATGTATGCACCAAGCCCGGATCAAATAACCTTCATACAAAAGGCGATTCGATTTTACATAGTAAAACGGCGATTATTGATGGTAAAAAATATACGGCAATTAACACCTATCATAATGAGACTAAGCGGCGTCGATTCGATATAAAAAATCAAAAAGGTGAAATTGTATATAAAGGTACAAAAGAGGAAGGGATTGCAATTTTTAAGTTTGTAGACTTTAATAATGATGGCTATAAAGATATTGTTTTGGATTTAGATGTAGCCGATTCCGGCGAGCTGGACCTTGTACTTTATGATCCAAAATTGAAAAAATTTGTATTGGCGGGCAATTGTTCAAATGCTGAGAAAATACTTCATACGCCTTACTATTTCTCCTATCAGGATTGTTGTATGGGACGAGAGTGGAACAGCGAATTATTTTATATCACAAACTCAAAAATTGTAGGGGTTGGCCATATTACTTACAGTGATGGCGATGGTCTGTTTTTTTATAAACTCGACGGTAAAAAGAAGACGCTGATAAAAAGATGGCGGGTACGGATAAACGGCGACACGCCCATTACCACCGGCCCGCATATCGACTTTGATTTAAAGCGCTATTGGACGATGCATTGGCGCAACTTCATTTCTGTTACTGTATACTAAAATCAAACACTTTATAATCGTTCAATTGATCGGGCGAGGCAGCGGGCATCATAAAACAAAACTCGCCGGTAGGCATGGGCGACGACGGTGTTATCTCAAAAAGCCCTTTCTGGATTCTTTTATAGTGAAATTGCAATTTTGCAGCGTCATCAACGCCCCTGTCAAAACCTTCGGCGCTGCTTTTTCTAACAGTTATTTCGCGGTCGCTGCCTGTGGGCTCAAACTGCACCAGCAGGTAATCGCCGGGGGTTTGCGCAGCGGACCGGGCGCTATTGTTGCCGGTATCAAATACTAAAACAAACAAAGGTTTACCGGCATTAACCAGCATGTTTGATTCACGGCCGCGCAGGGACGCCCGAATTTTGCCGTTAAAAAAGCCGGTAACTTTGCCGCCCACGTTTGCGGCACTTTTGGTTAGCACCGCCGCCTCAAGTTCTATATACTCGTTGGTGGTTGGATTAAAGTAGTAAAGCCCCGGTGCCAGCTGCAGCTCGGCGGCCCTGGCATCTTTTTGCGCCTGATTGCTGTTTTGAACCGGGCCGGCAGGCGTGCTTACAACAGGTGCGGCTGTAACTGGTGGTGTTACCACCGGGTTGGCGGCGCCCTGTGGTGGTGCAACTGTGCTGCCACGGGCAATCATCACTTTTATGATATCATCGGTCACGCTGTCTTTTTTTAGCGCGATGATCCCATCAACCGAAAGATCAAAGCTGCAGGGCGTATTGTTAATTTTTGCAGCAATAACGTCGTTGCTGATACCAGCCTTTTGCAATTTAATAACCGTTTGGTTGGTAACCACTTCCGTTGCCTGCGAAAACGCTTTTTGCGCAGAAAACAATAGCGTTAAAAGAAATAAAAGGCTTGCAAAACAACGGAAAGTACGACGAAATAATTGCTTCATAAACAGGCGTTACATTTGATATAAAAATAAAGAATTATTTACAAGTATAACAATTTAAAATAAGGCTCTATAACGTTTTGTATCGGTGAAATTAACCACAGAGAACGCGGAGGGGACGCAGAGTACACAAATAAAAAACTAAGAAGAGTAAGGGATTAATATGATTTAGCTTTTGAAATTAAAAACTCCGTGTGCTTCGCGATTTCTTAGTGTTCTATGCGGTAAAAATTCAAAACCATTTTATTTGATAGCCATAGTATCTGTTGTAGAACCCTAAAGTATTGATATATCGGGGAGCGGCTACTTACAAATCGCGTGCGGCAAGCCTTATGATAGTTACAATAAAAATAATAACGAATGCGAACATGATCAGCAATACCTTGTTTGTCGCCTTCATCTTATTCGCCTTCTCTGTTTGGTAATCTCTTTTCATGTTGTGTTTTTTAATGGGGATCGAATCTGGAAAAGATAGCCAGCGGACTGTCATGCCGGTGGTTTTCAATAATTTATCGCGTTAAATGTATGGCATTTTTATTAGAAACAAAATAAATTAATTGAAAAAATACTTTTTTAATAGCATTGTATTTGCTGCATCAAAGTTTTTAATGCGGGCAGATATTAACCTATAGTTTAAGCATTTAACGTTATTACTCATTTGTTAAAAGTAATTGGCCTCTTTTAACTATGACTACACTATTTTACGTTTATTTCTGTTTTAAACAGGGCAGTTATTTTCTTACTGAAAGCACTTTTTTTTGCCTGGCAGACTCTTAAATATTAAACATTTTATAAACGGTTACCGTAAAAATGTTGATAGATTATGAAAAGGTATTTAGCAACGTTGGTTTTAGTGGGTCTGATTTTAAAAGTATTTGGTCAATCATGTACTTTAAGTGTAGCTATTACATCATCAAGCCCTGCAATTTGTTCAGATAATGTGGTGACGCTTACTGCCACTGCCTCGGCTGGAAAACCCGTTTATCACTATGTGTGGAATACCGGCGAAACCACTACCTCCATCAACATCAATAAAGGCGGTACCTATTCGGTTACTGTAACTGATGGCACGCCCGGTTGCCAGCCCGTTGTGCAGCAAATAAGCATATCGGCAGCTAATACACCTGTGGCGCCAAGCGTAAGCGATGCAGCAACCTGCCCGGGTGTGCCTGTAACACTAATTGCCACTGCTCCGGGCGGTTTTTATCAATGGTACGATGCGCCGGTTGGAGGTAATTTAGTAGGCACTGGTCCGCGTTTTACTACCCCGGCACTAACGGGTTCGGCCACTTATTATGTTGAAACAACTATTGCGCAATGTACCAGTTTGCGCCATACCGTTAAGGCTTATGTGGTATCTAATTTGACGGTATCTGATGTTATTGTTTGCGGCAGTAGCCGGGCCACCTTTTCGGCCCGCGGCGCAATCAATTATAAATGGTACGATGCACCCGGCGGAAACGTTTTAGGTACCGACTCGCTATTTACCACACCGGTACTTAGCCAAACAACTACTTATTACGTTGTTGGCACGGGTAATGGCTGCACAAGTAACATTACCCCGGTAACCGCCACTGTAATGGTGCCGCCTGTTGCGCCAACTGCCAACAATGTTACTGTATGTTACGGTACATCAGCCAGTTTATCAGCTACTCTGGTACCAGGGGCCGTGTTACAATGGTTTGACGTTCCGACCGGAGGAACAGCGCTAATCACCAGCCCTGATTATACAACGCCACCGTTATTGGCGTCAAAAACTTATTATGTACAGGCTTTTTCTAACCAATGCCCCAGTGCACGCATCCCTGTTTTGGTAACCGTGAACCCAATACCGCAGCCACCGGTTGTAGCCGGCGCCGAAATATGCCAGGGCACGGCAGCAACGCTAAATATAACATCGCCCAACGGCAGCACTTATCAGTGGTTCGATTCGGCAAACGGTCAAAATGTACTGGCAACGGGTAACAGTTTTCCAACACCGGTTTTAACAAATACAACCACCTATTATGTACAATCAACCAGTGGAGGCTGCATCAGCGGGCGCACGCCGGTTACCGTAACTGTCGATCAGCCTTTGGTTCCGCCATCGGCTCTGGGGAAAACCATTTGTTTTGGTAATACAGCAACATTAAGCGCTTCGGCATTAAAAGGAACGCTGCAATGGTATGATGCCGCAACCGGCGGTAATTTGATATCATCAAATAAAAGCTTTACTACCCAACCCCTCACCGCCGACACCAATTTTTATGTGCAGGCGGTAAGCGCACTGGGCTGTATAAGCCCACGCACTAAGGTGCATGTTTCGGTAACGCCCATACCTGTGGCGCCAACCGCAACAGGACAAACTATTTGTAATGGCACCAGCGCCACATTAATAGCAGCAGGCTCGTTCACTAATTACGAATGGTACGATGCGCCTGTAGGTGGCAATTTATTAACCACCAGCCAGGCGTATGTAACCCCAATATTAACCGCTAACGCAACCTATTACCTGCAAACCCAGCAAAACGGTTGTGTAAGCCCCCGTTCGGCGGTAACGGTAACCGTTAACCCGGCATTAACAAAGCCCACCGCAACCGGGGTTACCATTTGCGAGAACACCGCCGCTACGCTTACGGCAACCGTGGCCAGCGGCAACATCCAATGGTTTGACGCGCCTTCAGGTGGGACCCTGCTGCAAACCGGCAATACTTTTAATACGCCGGTTCTGTCAAAAACTACCACGTATTATGCTCAAAGTACCGATGGTCAATGTAACAGTCAAAGCACAGCAGTAACTGTAACTATAACGCCGGTGCCCAATCCGGGCTTTTTGTATTCATCTGGTGTTTATTGTCTATCTGGCGTAAACCCAAGCCCTATTATAGGTAACCCGGCCGGCGGAACCTTTACCGCCACTCCAGCCGGAATGGTTTTTGCCAATGCAACTACCGGCGAGATTAACCTGGCCGCCTGTGACACCGGTACTTATAACGTTACGTTTACCAGCAATGGCTGTGTTAATGTGGCCAGTACAAAAATTAAGCTGGTAATAACACCCAATGCTACATTCTCATACAATGGCCCATATTGCCAGGACGGCAGTGATCCGTTGCCAACGTTTCCGAAAGGTGCAGGTGGCGGCAATTTTTCGGCTACGCCGGCCGGGCTGGTTATTAACCATTTAACCATTGGCGATATTAATTTGGCGGGCAGCAAGCCGGGCACCTATACGGTAATCAACACCATCCCGGCAAGCGGCGGCTGTCCCGAAGTTACTTTTAGTTCGCAGGTTGTTATTGAACAGGCGGCGCAAGTTAACGCCGGACCTAATCAAACCGTGGGAGTCAACAGCCCGGTGCAATTGGCCGGTGCATTTTCGGGAGCAACAACAGCTGTAGCATGGTCGGGCGGCGCGGGTACTTTTTCGAATACCTCAGATCCCAAAGCTATTTATACCCCTGCTGCGGGCGAAACCAGCATTAATTTAACATTAACTACAAACGATCCGCCGGGATTATGCGGCCCAAAGTCATCAACGGTTCATATCACCTTCGGCATAGCACCGGTTGCGCCAACGGCAGCAAACGCAACAACTTGCCCGGGAAGTTCGGCAACGTTAATTGCTACTGCGCCGGGCGGATCATACGCGTGGTACGATGCGCCAAGCGGCGGTAACCTGGTTGATACCAGTGCCGTTTTTAATACGCCGGCTTTAAATGCCAATACCAGCTATTATGTTGACGCCACCAAAAATGGTATAACCGGCCCGCGCAAAAAAGTAACGGTAACCATTAATAGTTTAACACCGCCTGTGGCGCCAACGGTAATTGTTTGCAGCGGCACAGCAGGCACGCTTACCGCCAGCGGATCGGCAGGAACCTATGCCTGGTACGATGCTGCAACGGGAGGTAATTTGTTATCAACCAACAGTAGTTTTGTAACGCCGGCTGTTATTGCCGATACTGCTTATTATGTAGAATCAGTAATTAACAGCTGTATCAGTCCGCGTACACTGGTAAAAGTTAAAGTGAGCAAGCTCCCTGTAATAACCAGCGCAAGCTCCGTTGAAGCTTGCAGCGGAACAGCATTAAACTACGCCATCACTTCCGACTCAACCGCTACCTATAGCTGGAGCCGTGCCGCAGTAGCCGATATCAGCAACCCGGCAGTAAGTAACGTAACATCGGCCACCATTGGCGAAACTTTAATAAATACCAGCAATGTGCCGGTAAATGTTACCTATGTTATTACGCCTGCCGGCAAATGTACCGGTGCGCCCTTTTACCTGGTTGTAGCCGTAAATCCGGTTGCCTTTGTAACCAGTGCCCCGGCCCTTACTATCTGCAATAATACATCATCAGACTATGCGGTGCAATTTGGTACCACGCCCGACTCTTTTACCTGGAGCCGCGCCGCCGTTGTAGGAATAACTAATCCACCGATAGCCAACCAAACTGCATCAACCATTCGCGAGGTGCTTACCAACGTAGCTAATTTTCCGGTTGTGGTACATTACCTGTTTACCTCAAACACAAAGAGCTGCCCATCGTCGGTATTTGATTTTGCAGTTACGGTTAACCCAACCGCCGTTATCACGAGCGACTTTTTAACGGCCATTTGCAGCGGAACCTCGCCAAACTATAAAATAACAGCAAACATTAATCCGGTAACTTTTAGCTGGAGCCGCG
>JABDBM010000080.1 GCA_013288685.1 Bacteroidota bacterium
CACTTCCCTCGCAACAAGAAGCTCACCAGGGTTGGCGGCTATTTTTATAAATTGGGTTTTCATCTGCAAAATAATGACTTTATAAAATTATCATTTTTTGACTGAATACCCAAGTCAATCTTGCAAATAATTCAATAGAGTGTAAGTAATTGACCAATTAGAGGATTAAATCTCTTTGGCTTTAAAATACTTTTGTTTAAATCAATTAAATTTTCATGTCAATAGCTTCAGATTATACGGGGTATAAAGGACTACCCGAACTTGTAGGCCTCCATAAAATGGAGGAAGCAATCAATAAAGGTTTAACAGTTAATGAAAGTGTTAACCGCCTCAAGAGATTCCATTGGACAGCAAAGCGACTTAGCCTTATCCTGATAAGTCGTATAACATCAATGCCCGTTTATGAGTTGAAAATGGCATTTAGCATGCACGCGCATTTGTTAGCAGAACATGTTGAACCGTTTTTTAATCGCGTAAGGGAAATGCGTGAGCCTCCTTATGGCATGGATGAAGCTCCTCATGCAACCCTGGGTGTTTTATTAGATGAAATTCAGAATGCTCCAACTACCGAAGCATTGGTGATCGGGATTTACCAATACGTCATCCCTTCACTTATTAACGGCATTGAAAAACATATTGCAGATAATAACAAACTGTTTGATCACCCGACCTACAGGATCTGCAAACTGGCTTTGTCAGACATAAAAGAAATTGAAGATTACGGACAAACGGTTATCAAATCTTTAATATCACAAGATGATTTGACAGAATACCATAGCTGGATGTGTTATCTTGAAACAAGCCTCAATTCAATCGGTGGTTTGGACGGAACGCACCCAGTTTCTGAATTTAAACCCGATGGCTCATTCTGGAACGAAGCCTACGTATTTGATTTTATCCCTCAAAGAGATGAACGCTTTGTTGATGGGTTTAATATGCGGGTTAACGCTGAAGCATTTTTATTAGACAGGGATATAGAGGCTTTACCTAAAACGCTTATGCTTTATTTTAAGCGTATGCGCGAAATTAATGTACCCGAAATGATGGCCAGTATTGTGCACGAGACCGAGGGTAAGCCATGGGAATATTATAGGGAAATGATCCGTCAGATATGGGATGAGGCCCGTCACGCAATGATGGGAGAGGTTGGATTTGCTTCGTTGGGCATTGACTGGAAAAAAATCCCGATGGACGTTACCTGGTGCCATATACTTAATACGGAATTAAGTAATGAAGAGCGTCATTCAATTCTGTTTTATATTGAACAGGGCCTAATGCCGGCTAAAACCGGAAAAAAATATGAGTGGGAAGTTGCGGTGGCGACAACAAACAGACTTACGGAACTCATTCAGGATTATGATTGGGCCGATGAGGTACTGCACGCCCGCATCGGGCGCGATTGGATTGTACCTCAATTAGGGGGACAGGAAAAAGCATTAGAACATGGCAATAAAGCATGGGATAAAGCACTGTCAAACAGGTACGATCAATTTGAGTTGGAAGGGAGAACGAAGCATAGAAATTGGTGGCCTGAAATCTATACCGAAGCGTGTGAACATTGGGGAACAGAACCTGATGCTGTCATCTTGAATTTTGATATAAGCTATAGAGAATCACGACCAGACCAACAAAAGGTATAAAAAGAACCGTAATTATTTAACAGGGAAAAGTATTTAAAAATGATCAGGATGTTTTCTCTCAGTAAGAATAGCGCATGAAACCGTACAGAAAGTATAAAGTTATCAGAAAGGTTGAAGAAAATAGTTTAGTAGTTTCACTGTACCTGGCCCCGATTGACGATCGACCATTAACCCTATTTATGCCGGGTCAGCATCTAATGTTTAAGCTCCATATTCCAGGGCAACCGGTTCCTGTTTTTCGCTACTATAGTTTCTCGGATATTTACAGCCCTGAATATTACAGGGTATCTATAAAAAAAGAATCCGCCCCCTTAAATAATCCCACGTTAGCAAACGGATTGGCTTCTTCTTATTTATATGATTGTGTTAAAGAAGGAGACATTTTGGAGGCAAAGGGCCCTTCCGGTGATTTTTATTTGAATCCCGGCGATAATAAGCCCGTTGTCCTAATCGCCGGAGGAATTGGCATTACGCCGCTTTTAAGCATGGTTAAATCTATCGCCAAAATAAACCCGGATAAAATGGTTTATTTCTTTTATGGAGTTAATGGAAGCGGTGAACATTCTTTCCAGACGGAGATACAGGAACTGAGAAAGGGTTATGATAATCTTACCATCACTACGTTTTATAATAAGATCAGCCTCGGCGATGTACAAGGATTGCACTACGACCATGAGGGCTATATCAATATAAAAACCATTTTGCAGATTACCCAGGATATTCACCTGGATTATTATATCTGCGGACCTGGCGTAATGATGAACTATGTTACCGGCGAGTTGGAGGCTTTAGGTGTTCGTAAGGACAATATCCATACAGAGTCATTCAATAACCGAAGCTATCAAAATTTGCAAGAGGAAACGCTGGAGTCTTTGACGAATGAGGAAAGCTTAAAAAACGATACTGTATTTTCAATAGAATTTTTGCGATCGGGTAAAAAGATACAATGGGACGATCGGTACAGGTCAATATTGGAATTTGCAGAGGGAAATGATATAGAAATAAGCTCTGGTTGTCTCTTTGGCGATTGCGGTACTTGCCTTACCGAAGTGAGAGAAGGGAATGTGCATTATTTACATAAAACGCTGGCTTCAATTGATAAAGGTAAATGTTTGCCGTGCAGTTGTATCCCGACGAGCAATGTAGTGCTGAACGTATAGCCTTTGTGTGCTATTTGCAGAATTCGAAGTAGTCAGTTAACAAATTAGGTCTGCATTTGCAATGGATTTTATTCAATACAGTGTAAGTGATTAGCATAATTGAGTAAGAAAAGTATAATGGATTGGATAATATTTGCGTATACAAACCAATATAATTATCCCGAACTGTAAGAAATAATTTATGAATAGGAAATGGTATTTTTTATTGATTGTTTGTACTGGCTTTGTCTTGTACGGACTTCACGCATGTAAATTTTCCTCATCTGCTCCAAGTATTGAGGATCAGGTACCAGATACTATAAGTTATGATTTTAATGTTCGACCAATTCTTTCGGATAAATGTTATAAATGTCACGGGCCTGATCCGAGTAACCGAAAGGCTGGATTAAGACTTGATATTCCTGACGAGGCATATAAAGCTTTAAAGGACAATCCAAATGCCCATATCCTGGTACCAGGGAGCCCGGATATGTCCGAACTGTTTCGTCGGGTATCTACCAAAGATACATCGGATATCATGCCACCGGTAGCTTCTAATTTGAAAAGGCTAAGCCCAAGTGAGATTAATATAATTGCGAAATGGATAAAGCAAGGCGCAAGGTTCGAAAAGCATTGGTCGTTTGTACCGCCCAGATTATGGACGCTGCCGGAGGTAAAGAATACGCAATGGCCCAAAAATCAGATAGATTATTTTATATTGAGTAAACAAGAGCAATTTGGTGTTACACCAAACCCCGAAGCGGACAAGGAGCGCTTGTTAAAACGAGTATGTCTTGACCTGACTGGCTTGCCTCCAAGTCTGAAAATGATGGATGCCTTTTTAGCTGATAAAAGTGCAAATGCTTATGAGAAAATTGTTGATGAACTTTTAAAAAGTCCCGCGTATGGAGAAAAAATGGCCCTTCATTGGCTTGATGTAGCCCGGTATGGGGACACATACGGCTACCAGAATGATAATTATCGCAGTCAGTGGCCCTGGAGAGATTGGGTGATCCATGCTTTTAATGAAAATTTACCTTACGACAAATTTATTACCTGGCAATTAGCTGGCGACCTTATGCCAAATTCAACAAAAGAACAGTTACTTGCTACCGGGTTTAACCGGAATCATAAAATAACAGAAGAGGGCGGTGTTATCCCTGAAGAATACCGGGTAGCTTATGTTACGGACCGTACTAATACTTTTGGGAAAGCGCTGCTGGGTGTTACGCTGGAATGTGCCCATTGCCATGATCACAAATACGACCCTTTTTCACAAAGAGAATACTACCAGGTCTTTTCTTTTTTTAACAGTGTTAAGGAATCTTTTCAAGATCAAGGAGGGGCAGAAACTTACGCAAAAAAACCTATAATGCACATCACTAATGAAGATGTAAAAAGCATATTAAAATTTGTAAATAAGCAGGATACGGACAAGCTCATTGTTTCAGTTATGGGCGATAGTGAAGTTTATAGGAAAACGTATATACTGAAGCGTGGAAACTACAATACTTATGGCGATGAAGTTAGCCCAGGTACTCCAAAGGCTATTTTACCTTTTGATAATACTTACCCAAAAAATCGGCTGGGGCTGGCCAAATGGTTATTTGATAAAAAGAACCCACTAACGGCACGGGTTTTTGTAAACCAAATTTGGCAGGAGATTTTTGGAAAAGGAATTGTAAAAAGCAGTGCGGACTTCGGTATGCAGGGCGATCTGCCTTCGAACTTAAAGTTGTTGGATTGGCTTTCCGTTGATTTTATGGATCATGGGTGGGATATAAAACGTTTGATAAAACAAATGGTTATGTCGGCCACCTACAGGCAATCCGTTGTAATGACTCCTGAAAAATTAAAAATCGATCCGGACAACATATTGCTATCACGGGGACCACGGTATCGGCTGCCTGCGGAACTTATTAGAGACCTCGTGCTGGAAAGCAGCGGGCTGCTGGTTCATACTATTGGGGGGCCAAGTGTAAATCCATATCAGCCAGCCGGTTTGTGGGAAAGTGCAGGTAGTAGCGGTTCGACATTTAAGGACTACAGGCAGTCACATGGTCCGAACTTATACCGGCGCGGGATATACACGCTGGTAAAGAGAACTGTGCCTCCTGCATCTTTGGGGATTTTTGATGCAAGTAACCGCGATCAGTGCGAAGTAAAACGATCAAGAACAAACACGCCGCTTCAGGCATTGGTAATGATGAATGACCCTACCGTTATGGAGGCATCAAGAGTTTTGGCTGCGAAGCTTTTGCAAGAGAAAAGTAGTGTAAAGGATAAAATATTCAAGGCTTTCAGGTTGATTATAAACCGAAAACCCGATGAACAGGAATTGTCTATACTTATTTCTTATTATGGTAAACAACAAAAAACTTTAAATAAAAGGAAAGCTGAAAGGGTGCTGAATGTAGGCGAATACCCGACCCCGGAAAATTTAGATAAAGTTACCCTTGCTGCAATGATGGAAGTAGTTGATGCGGTATATAATTTAGAAGAAGCCATTACCAAATCGTAATAAATATGGAAAGAGATATTTTAGAACAACGTTTAAATATAAACAGGAGGCGTTTTTTATCAAGGTTGAGCTTGGGCCTGGGGAGTGTTGCTTTGGGATCCTTACTAATTCCTGATCTTTTTAGTGGCATCGGCTCTGATAACGAAGCCGATTTTACTCCTGGAATCCCGAGTTTCGCTCCAAAAGCTAAACGGGTCATTTACATGTTTCAGGATGGTGCGCCCTCACAATTGGAATCATTTGATTATAAGCCTAAGCTAAGGGAAATGATGGGACAGGAATTACCTGCGTCTGTTCGGGGTGGCCAGATACTAACAGGCATGACGGCTGGTCAGAAATCTTTTCCCCTCGCGGGGTCTTATTATGACTTTAAACAATATGGACAATCTGGTGCATGGGTAAGTGATCTTTTCCCTTATACAGCCAAAATTGTGGACGATATTTGTATCGTTCGGTCCATGTTTACAGAGTCGTTTAATCATGATCCGGCATTGACCTTTTTTCAGACTGGGGCAACTCAAGGGAATCGTCCGTGTATGGGATCGTGGGTGAGCTACGGGTTGGGCAGCGACAATAAGAACCTGCCTACTTTTACCGTACTGCTTTCCAAAGGGAAAGGAAATGGACAGGGGGTATATTCCAAACTTTGGAGCAATGGATTTTTAGATTCGATTCATCAGGGCGTACAGCTTAGCAATAGTGATAGTCCTGTACTTTACTTACATGACCAGGACGGTATCGACAAAAATGATCGCCGGAATATGATCGACAACATCGCCGCACTCAATGAAATAGATTATAAAGAAATTGGCGATCCTGAAATAATAACCAAGGTGCAGCAGTATGAAATGGCTTACCGTATGCAAACAGCAGTTCCTGAGACACTGGATATATCAAAAGAATCAGATGATACAATAAAAATGTATGGCCCGGACTGTCTCGTCCCGGGAACTTACGCTGCAAATTGTTTGCTGGCGCGGAAGCTTTCCGAAAATGGCGTGCGCTTTGTTCAGTTATACCACCAGGGTTGGGATCAACATGCTAATCTGCCTCAAGAAATGGCGGGCCAGGCCAAAGATGTAGACCAGGCATCAGCGGCTTTGGTTACGGATCTTAAACAACGTGGATTACTTGACGAAACATTGGTAATATGGGGTGGGGAATTTGGCCGCACTAATTATAGCCAGGGTAAACTCGAAAAAAATAATTACGGTCGCGACCACCATCCACGCTGTTTTAGTATTTGGATGGCCGGTGGTGGTATAAAACCCGGAGTAGTTTATGGCGAGTCGGATGACTTTGGGTACAATATTGTTAAAAATCCGGTGCATGTACATGATTTCCAGGCAACAGTGCTCAATCAATTAGGCCTTGATCATACAAAACTCACCTTTAAAAACCAGGGAAGAAGGTATAGGCTTACCGACGTTGGCGGACATGTGGTTAGGGACATAATAAGTTAATTAAGATGGAAAGAAGAAAATTTATTCAGCAATCAACTGCTTTTACTGCGAGTTTTTTTATTGCTAAAGATATGTTTGCAAAAAGTGACGAACCAATTTACGGCCATGGTAATATGCGTTACCGAATGGATAAGGCCTGGAGTAAAGCAAGTCCGATAAAGAACCCGGTAAACGATTGTCATGAAATGGTGCAGGATTCAAGGGGACGGATACTGCTGCTTACAAATGAAACAAAGAATAATGTACTTATTTATAATAAATCGGGAGAGTTGCTGGATTCATGGGGTCATGATTTTCCGGGGGGGCATGGATTAACATTGGTGAATGAGAACGGGACAGAGTTCCTTTTTATAACCGATATCGTAAAGCACCAGGTTTATAAGACCACCATGGATGGCAAAATATTGCTAACTATTAACGCTCCACTGGAGACAGGTATTTATAAAAAGGCGGAGGAATTTGTTCCAACTGAAACCACAATAGATACTAATGGCGATATTTTTATTGCCGACGGCTATGGTGCGCAATACACCCTGCATTATGATAAAGATGGGAAGCTGAAAGGTTATTTCGGAGGCCGCGGTGAAGGAGATGAGCACTTCGATAATGCACACGGTATAGTTATTGACCGGCGAAACGGTGCACCAACTTTACTGATTACTGATCGCACTCGCAATTGTTTCAAGCGTTTTAGTATGGATGGCAAATTAATGGAAATTATTAAGCTTCCCGGGGCATTTGTGTGTCGACCCGTGATAAAAGGCGACTACCTTTATGCTGCTGTGCTGTGCTCGCCCACCTTAGGTGCGGAGATTAATGGTTTTACAACAATATTGGATAAAAACAACAAAGTAATATCAAATATAGGAGGTACGGTACCTGTTTATAACGATGGTGTGCTACAACCAATGACACCCGCAGAAAAGATATTCTCGCATCCGCATGATGTGTGTGTAGATAATGATGAAAACCTTTATGTAGCACAATGGGCCTCTGGTAAGGTTTACCCTTACAAATTCAACCGCGTTTAATCTAGGAGACATTGTTGATGACAAAGCTGAACTACAAAGGTTATGCAGAGAACCTGTTGATTGCCTTAAATATTTTTATTGTTTTTCTTCTTCTTTTTGGTAACGATGTAGTTATACCACAATGGCTTCAACCCGTTGGCAGGTTGCATCCTTTGATTCTTCACTTTCCGATTGTGGTACTTATTATGGCCGTGCTATTGGAGTTTTTCAGGTTTCAGGAAAGATTTAAACATGAGAAATTATATCAAAATTTCACAGCTTATTTATGGCTTACAGGGGCTTTATTCGCCGGAATAACAGCAGTCATGGGTATATTCCTGTCTAAGGAACCAGGCTACGAGGGGAGCACCTTGGAATTACATAAATGGTTCGGCGTTAGTGTTGTTTTCGTTTCCTCAATTATTGTCTGGGGCCGTAACACTACCTGGTATAATGTAAAGATCGTCAGGTCTGCAGCCGCAGTGTCAATAATCGGCCTGGTGGCGGCAGGCCATTTTGGGGCAGACCTGACACATGGGGCCAATTTTGTTTTAGAGCCGGTTTGGCATCCCGCTGCAAATAAAGTACCTGTTGACAAAGCTTTGGTATTCAGAGACGTGATTCAGCCTGTGTTCGAAAGTAAATGTACCAGTTGCCACAATCCGGACAAAATAAAGGGCGGCTTGATGCTTATCGACGAAAAATCGGTTTTAAAAGGCGGCAAGGATGGTAAATTATTTGATGCTGGTCAACCACAAATTAGCCTGCTTCTACGCCGGATTCACATGCCAGAAGGAGAAAAGGAGCATATGCCACCGGCAGGTAAGCCGCAATTGACAGAGGATGAGGCTAAATTGTTGTATCTCTGGATAAAAGAGAATGCAGGATTCCAGAAAAAAGTCATTGACCTGCCTTTAAATGATTCCTTGCGGCAATTGTCGGCGGGTGTGTTAAAACCAGCGGAAGAGAGCGGAGATCAATACGATTTTGCCGCAGTAGATGAAAAGGTCGTTAAAAAATTAAATAATAATTATCGTTCTGTTTACTTTATGGGGAAAGAATCGCCAGCATTAGGCGTTAATGTTTACGGTAGAAATAATTATGGGCCGAAGGTTTTAGGAGAACTGAGTGATATTCAAAAGCAAGTTATATCACTTTACCTTGACCACATGCCTGTAAGGGACCCTGAACTAAAGAATATTGCAAAGTTTGAAAACCTGCGAAATTTGAACCTTAATTTTACCGATATAACCGGAAGTACCTTAAAAGATTTGGCACCCCTTAAACATTTAAAAACATTGTCGCTTTCCGGGACAAGGCTAAATCCGGAAGCCGTTAAGCAGGTCGGGATGTTAAAAAGCCTGAATAAAATAGTTTTATGGAACTGTGGCGTCCAGCCAGCCCAATTGGCAGAATTGAAGAGGGCAAATAAAAATATTGATCTTATAGAAGGTTTCAAGGATGATGGCAAGCCTATTAAGCTAAATATCCCTCAATTGAAAAAAAACAACCTGGTATTTGCTAACGCTTTGTCGCTGCAATTAAGCCATCCAATAAACGGCGTTGAAATGCGCTATACGACTGACGGAAGCCAGCCCGATAGCATAAAGTCGCTGGTGTATAAACCAGGGATAGTGTTTACCCAAAATAATATCACTTTGAAAGTAAAGGCTTACAAAGCCGGCTGGATCAGTAGTGACGTGGTGCAATTTGATTTTCACAAAAGTACATACACGCCTGACAGTATAAGCTTTGTGAAATTTCCAAGTTATCAATCTAGTCCCCAAAGAGCAAAATCATTAATTGATAGAGAATTGGGCAGTTCGTTTATAGCGGATGGTAAGTGGATCGGATCGCAAAAAGATATTGCTGTATACATGCAATTTGCAAGGCCAACCGACCTGAAGTCAATCACGATAAGTTCCAACCAGAATTATTTACCCAGTGAGTTAGAAATTTGGGGTGGTGCCGATAACAATCACATAAAATTGTTAAGTGCCGTAAAACCTAAGGCATCATTGAATCGTAATTCCGGCGCTACGGAAAGTATCGAATGTAAGCTCCCTGTGGCTCATCCTGAGTCCTGCTTGAAAATAATCGTTAAACCGAAAAAAGGGGCTCCGCAACCGGGTAAAATTATACAATCGCCTTTTGTTTTTATGGACGAAATATTTTTTAATTAAAACTCGCCGGAGATGGAAGTGTGGTTGTACTGCCATTTGGCTTTGCAACACTATGGATGGAACTATAAGTTCAGATTAAGGCCGATGATACCAATGTGATGCTAGCCACACTTTAGCAATGAATTTAAAAAGTCAACGGAGGTTTGGAATATTTTATTCCGGATCTCCATTTTTCGTTTATGTTATTTCTTTGCAGGGCAAGCGAGACCTAAAAATCACCAAGGCATTTTAGCACTGCTTGCAAGGTTTTGCCAAATAAATTCCTTTTGTTTTTGGTAATCAAGCTCAGGGTTTTATCGAATTAGCCCTACCTTGAGCTTTCTACTGTGTAAACAAAACTATCACCTTTGTAATAGCCAAGGTTGTATTCAATTTGCCGCTCCGCCTGGTCGAACACTAATCGTTTTCTGAACAGAACAGGGCTGCCAATTTCCATCTTAAGCTTATTGGCAATAAACTCATCAGCCGCTATGGCAGTTATTTCTTCCTTTGATAAGGTTGCAATTGTGGAGTAGTCGTTTTCCAATATTTCGTACAAGGGCCTTTTAAAATCCTCATCACCGGTTAGGCCAACACGCGGATGAAAATAAGAAACGAAATAAACGAATGGCTCATGAGTTTTCCCTCTAACCCTTTCCATTTTCAATATTTTGCGGTCAGTTTTTATTTCAAAGAAATTGGCAAGGGTTTCGTCCGGATATACCCATGTGACATGAAGTTCGAAATTCTTTATAGTAATGCCTCTCAACTTCATTTCCTGCGAAAAGCTTAGCCAGTTATTTGATCGGGAACTAACCGCTCCGTTTGCAACCTTTGTTCCGAACCTTTTTTTGCGAACTAAAAGGCCTTCGAACACTAATTTGTTAATGGCTTGCCTTAATGTAGTGCGCGATATTGCTAATTGTTTTGCTAGTTCAACTTCGTTCGGAATGGTCTTTCCATTTTGATATTCTTCAGCTTCAATTAATTTTCTTAAAAGAGCTTCTGCCTGTACATGTAATGGGATTGGGCTTTTGTGATCGATTGAGTATTTCATTTATTTTGGATAAGAATATGCAAGTATAAAAATTTTTTTAAATTGGTTATTTGTTTGTACATAAATATAGTGTAATTATCTATATCATAGCGAAAAATATTTTTTTCACAATTATTTGGATTAATAAAAAATGTTTATATGTTTGTACATAATTATAGCCAATAAAATAATTACCCATAGTGCGAAAAATGTTTCCTCAATAGGGTCTGTTTTTGTTAACAAATAATATGTACATACATTACGATAAATAATGAATTCGAATAATACTACTGATCACGTCAATGGTTATAAGTCAGCCGGGGAACAGCTGCGCAAATCTTCACAAGCTCTTATGCCTGTCATTTTAAATCAGGATAATACGGAAGGGCTTTATGATATTTATCCGGTTCATTCGCTTGGCGGTAATAAGATTTTTAACGGTTATGCCTCGCTGGTCGAATGGATTATCAAGCAAAAAACGGTTGTTATTGATGGTTATGTGGGAGTTTTTTGGGATCAGATTCAATCGGCTATAGATCAACAAATTACAAACGTAGGTTTAACGGTAAATTGGATTGATACGGGGGCATATCTAAAACCAGTTTCAGAAATCGACGCTATTATATGCCCTTTTTTAGGCGAACCTGAATCGGTTTGGGGAACGAAATGTTTACTGACGCTTAAAGATTTTTTCGATCTCGAAGAGTTTACAGCGCAATCACCGGATGAAGGGTATGATATTAATATCGTGGTCGGCACAGGTGCAGCATTGATAAACTGGGATGCTCCGATAATTTATATCGATCTGCCCAAAAATGAATTGCAATACAGGATGCGGGCCGGTTCGATCACGAACTTGGGTAGCAATCAGTTGTCCGAACCTTTTTTGATGTATAAGAGGTTTTATTTTGTGGATTGGGTTTTATTAAACCAGCATAAAAAAGCTATACTCGACAAAATTACTATTGTAGCCGACGGGCAATGGGTTGATAACATAAACTGGGTGTTTAGATCGGCTTTAATTGAAGGTTTAACTAAACTTAGCAATTCTGTTATTCGTGTCAGGCCCTGGTTTGAGCCGGGGGTATGGGGCGGGCAATGGATAAAGCAACATATCCCCCAGGTAAATAAAGATATAGAGAATTATGCATGGTCCTTTGAACTGATAGTTCCAGAGAATGGGTTGGTTTTTGAAAGTGATGGCTATTTGCTTGAAGTATCATTTGACTTTTTGATGTTCAGTAATAAGGATCAGGTACTTGGCAGGGACGCGGCACAATTTGACAACGAATTTCCAATACGGTTTGATTTTCTTGATACCTATGACGGTGGCAATTTATCTATACAGGTTCATCCGCGTTTAAAATACATCCAGGAAGTTTTCGGCGAAAATATAACTCAAGACGAGACTTATTACATACTCGATTGTAAAGATGATGCCAGGGTATATCTTGGTTTTCAGGAGGATATTGATGCTGTGTCGTTTAAGAATGCCTTGATCGAGAGTCAGAATGAAAATGCCGAAGTGAAGATTAATGACTTCGTACAGTCGCACCCGGCAAAAAAGCATGACTTGTTTTTGATTCCAAACGGAACTATTCATAGCGCGGGGGCAAACAACATGGTGCTTGAAATAAGCGCAACACCATACATATTCACCTTTAAAATGTACGACTGGTTAAGATTAGATATGGATGGGAACCCCAGGCCTATCAATATTGACCACGCATTTAATAATCTGGATTTTGACCGCAAGGGAAGCAGTATTAAAGAAGAGTTAATTTCTAAACCAGCAATTTTAAAGGAAGGGCAGGATTGGCAATTGATCCATTTGCCAACACATAAAGATCATTTTTACGATGTGCATCGCATTGATTTTGACAGCGAAATAGAAGTTGAGACCAATAATAAATGTCATGTTATGATGCTTGTGGAGGGTGAATCAATTGCTATACACACTTCAGATGGAACCGAAGAAATTTTCGCATATGCTGAAACTTTTGTGATACCGGCAGCAGCAAAAAACTACAAGATGACAAACATGGGTAAGGTTAAGGCAAAAGTGATCAAAGCGTTTTTAAAGTAAGGTAAAATGACTAAAAGTATAATCATCGTCCATAACCCGATTAGCGATAAAGAGTATGGTGTTTGTTTCGAACATCCGACTTGACACGCCAATAAGCAGCAGATCTAAACCTTTTAATTAATTATCAACCAATTAAACTAAATAATATTATGAGATTTTTTTTACATAAATACAACACCAAAATAGGACAAAAGGTACTGCATTGCCTGGTTGTTGTATTGTTTTGCCTTTTGGGAGGCATTCAACAAGCTTTTGCGCAACAAGCCATTTCAGGAACCGTAAAGGACTCGCAGGGAAACGCCCTGATGGCAGCATCAGTAAAAGTGAAAGGGACAAGTATTGGTACCCTAACCGATAAAGACGGCGCATTTACCATTAACCTTCCTCCCGGGAAAACGGTGTTAACAGTGAGCTATGTCGGTTATGTCGGGGTCGATGTGAATACCGCTGCCCCTGATTTTTCGCCACAGATCATATTAAAGGAATCGGCTTCACTGAAAGAGGTTGTCGTTGTTGGTTACGGGACGCAGCGAAAAGTAGATGTTACCGGATCGGTATCCTCGATAAATAGCGCTACTATTAAAGAAAAAACATCTCCTGACGCACTAGGTGCCCTCCAGGGCCGCGTATCAGGTTTAAGTATCACCAACAATTCCGGAAATACCGGTAATTACCGGATTAACATACGCGGATTTAATTCCATCAATGCTTCAAACAAGCCATTGTTTGTTATTGACGGGGTGATTGGAGCTGATTATACCGCAATAAATCCCGCTGATATTGAAAGAATCGATGTATTAAAAGACGCTTCGGCTTCTGCAATCTATGGAGCCAGGGGATCTGGCGGCGTTATCATCATTACCACAAAGCAGGGTAATTATGGTAAAAGACCGACTCTCAGCTTCAATTCTGTTGCTGGATTTAATTCCTTGTTACACGAAATTCCGGTTTTAAATTCTACACAATATCAGGCAATGGAAAAGCAAGCCTATGCCAATTCGGGCGTTCCGTATCCAAATTTTGGAGTTTTAGAACCAACTTTATTTAACTCGGACAACACCCCTAAATACAACACCGATTGGCAGAAAGAAACATACAGGCCAACCACTTCAAGCAATACCAATATGTCGGTCAACGGCGGCAACGATTCGCTTAAATATAACATGGCAATAGGTTACCAGGATGACAGACCGTTGATGATATATACTTATAACAAAAAGTATTCGGGCCGCATGAATATTGATAGCAAAGTAAATAGCTGGTTGAGGATGGGATTGAATTTGTCAGGAGTTTACAACAGCACCAAAGGTAATGTGGATGACGAAACCACTTATGGCTGGACGGAGCGTATGGCGATTGAAATGCTTCCTTATTTGCCGGTAAAGTACGCTAATGGCAACTGGAGTGTGGGTGATGACCATGCATTGGGATACCCCTCACAAAACCCTGTTAATGATGCAACAGCACAGATAAATACACATGACAGAACTATTGCTACCGGCAGTACCTATTTGGACGTTATATTTTCCCCATATCTTGATTTTAAAACCAGTTTTTCTGGTCAGATTAATACCGATAAACAAAACTTTGCCAACAGTAGCTTTTTTGTACAGAGAGGCATCTTTTCGGCTATTAACGCCTCGGAGTTTGTTGATAAACAAGTGTATTGGCAAAGCTCAAGTTATTTTACTTATAAAAGAACTTTTAATGCAATTCATAGCCTGAATGCTGTATTCGGTGCTGAATGGTCTAAGTTGGCTGATGAGACACTTGGGGCATCCGCCAGTGGCTTTGACGGAAGTTATTATCTATATAACAATTTGGCGGCAGCACAAGTTTCAAACCCCGCAACTACATCTGCATATTTTACGGAAACGAACTCATTTTTCGGGAGAATAGAATATGCGCTTAAAAATAAATATTTACTTACCGCCACCGGAAGATATGACGGCGCTTCGGTATTTGGCGCAAATAATAAATTTGGATTTTTTCCGTCGGCCGCAGCAGGGTGGAGAGTTTCAGAAGAGGAGTTTTTAAAACATAGTAAAGTAATTAGTAATTTAAAACTAAGAGTTAGTTACGGAAGCACCGGTAATTCTGCTATAAGCCCATATCAGTCAATCAGTACCTTATCGCCGAACTATGCAATTTTTAGCGGGACAAGGGCATCGGGTGTTGTACAGGGTGTACTCCCAAACCCGGATCTTAAATGGGAGGAAACTAATCAAACCGATTTAGGGTTGGATTTGGGTTTGTTTAACAACAGGATTGAAGTTACTGCTGATGTGTACAATAAGGTCACAAATAATCTTCTATTAAACGCGCCGGTTCCACTTTCATCGGGCTTTACTTCTGTGATGAAAAATGTAGGTTCAGTTGGTAATAAGGGCATAGAGTTGGGAATAACTACCCAAAACCTTACCGGCGAATTTAAATGGTCTACTTCTTTGATTTATGCGATGAATAGAAATAAAGTATTGCATCTGGGAGTTAACAATGAGGACATTTTCCCGGGGCCCGCAATTCTTGATCAAATAAGTATTTTAAGAGTTGGACAACCAGTTGGTTCTTTTTGGGGTTATATACAAGACGGCACCTGGAGTACCAGCGAAGCTGCTCAGGCTGCTACTTTTGGCAAAAAGCCCGGAGATATAAAAATCAGAGATCTTAATGGCGATGGAAAAATTAGCGCAGCCGATGAAACGATTATTGGACATGCTTATCCAAATTTCACGGGAGAGATTATCAACCGGTTCAACTATAAAGATTTTGACTTGACTTTTGATATCGGAGTAAGCCAGGGCGGCCAGATATTCAACATTGGTACCCTTATTCAAGAGCAAAGGCAAACTTACAATGAGGCCTGGACAAGTGTGCAGGATGCATGGACGCCAACTAATCAAAACACAAGTGTTGGTTATGTAAGGTTAAATACCGATCCCCACGGATCAACCTTAATTCAATCCAACAGGTATGTAATGAATGCTTCTTATATTAAAGGCAGGAATTTAGTTGTAGGCTACAATTTGCCTGTCAGTTATGCAAATGCAATTCAATGCAGCTCGGTGAGGGTATTTGCTGGCTTGCAAAACTTCTTTATGATAACGCCATTAAAGTACAGTTATAATCCTGAGGGATCGGTTTACGGTCAAGCCTTTGCACAAGGCATTGATTTATATTCACAACCAGTACCGAGAACTATGAATCTGGGCATAAATGTCACATTAAAATAATTGTTAGTTCTTTAAATTACAAAATCATGAAAAAGATAATAAAATTACCAATATTGGCCTTAGCCATTTTGATGGCCATGCCGTCATGTAAAAAATTCCTGCAGGAAGTCCCGCCAAGCAATTACTCACCAGATACTTATTATCAAAATAGTGTTCAGGCGCAAAATGCGGTGAATGGCATATACGCCTACACCCGCTATATTTATGGTAATACAAACGGAAATTTTGATGATCAGGATGTGGATATGCTGGAAATGCCTACTAGCCAGGCCAGTGTGGATATACATCAATCTGTAGGCAATGCTGAATTATTAAATTTAGCTACAAGTTCTGCCAATTTATATGTGCTTAATTGGTGGAAGTATTCGTACCAGGGAATTGATGCGGCTAACTTAGCCATTGCAAATATTCCCAAAATACCTGCAAACCTTGTAACCGACCAACAGAAAGCGACGCTATTAGGGGAGGCCAAATTTTTACGTGCATGGTTTTATTTCAATTTGGTGCGGATATACGGTGATGTTCCGCTTATCACAACTCCAACAGCCGGCACGGCAGGCTTACAGGTACCAAGAAATCCCACTAAAGATATATATGAAAATTTGATAGTGCCTGATTTATTAGCCGCCGAGCAAAGTGGCTTACCGTTTGCTGATCACACAGGCAGGGCATCATTAGGTGCTGTAAAGTCGTTACTGGCAAAAGTTTATGAAACAATGGCCGGTTATCCTTTACAGCAGACCGATAAATTTGCATTGGCAAAAAAAGAAGCAGCCGATGTAATAAATTCAGGTGCATTTACACTTTATCAGAAATATCCTGAGTTTAATGATCCCGCGAATGATAATTTAAAGGAAAATATTTTTATGATTCAGTTTGCAAGTGGTATTGCAAGTAGTCCTTTGTTTATAACGACACTCCCATTTCCTCAAGTAACATCCCCTAATGGTTTGGGCGCCTTAACTGTAGATGCCACGTTTTATTCGTCTTATGCAGCTAATGACCTACGAGCACAGCAGGGGCAATATTTCTACTCTCATTACCTCAACAAGGCCGGGGGAACAGATGTGACATTTCCTAATGGCCAGCATATTTTTAAGTATTTTGATCCCATTAGCTTTGCGACCAATTCGCCTTCTGGAAAATGTTTTTCGGTTATCCGGCTGTCAGATATCATGCTGTTGTATGCGGAAGCGCAAAACGAAGCGGACGGATCGCCGGACGGCAATGCATATACCTATGTAAACCAAATAAGGGCAAGAGCCGGTTTAGCGCCGGTAGCGGGACTAAGCCAGACCCAATTTCGTGAAGCTGTATGGCGTGAAAGAAACCATGAGCTTTGCTATGAAAATATAACATGGTTTGATATGGTCAGAACCCGGACGGTATACGATACAAAAAACGATGCCTTTGTGCCGATGGTAGGTTACACTTTCCCCGGAAATGCGACCGCCACCTTTGCTACAAAAAATTTATTGTTCCCAATACCACAGTCCGAAATACAGGCAAATCCGAAACTTGTTCAAAACCCGGGTTATTAAATGATGGAAAGTCGTAATTAAGCACTATGACCTGAGTTTCTGCCTATGTTGTATGGACAGAGAACGCACATAAATTTGATTTAATAGTTCCTTAATGTCTTTGCCGCGATTATTATTCGTGGTAAAGACATTTTCAGGCAACCAAAAAAGGAGTGCAATTTTGTGAAAATACAAACACATTTGTTCCAGTGTAAATTACTGAAGATCAGCAAATACGGGATAAAAATATAAAGTAATGCGCATGAAAAAATTAATATTGGTTTTCTTATTGCTGGTTAATATAGTAGCATTTGGGCAGCATAAGCGGGCGGACAGTACATCGATAAACCCAAATGTTAAGGAGGTTATAGTAATATTCAAAACACACTTCGACATAGGTTACACTCACCGGGTGAAGGACGTAGTGCAATACTACCGTACAGAAATGATCGATAAGGCTTTGGATATCATGGATAAGACCAAAAATTTGCCAAAAGAGCAGCAATTTACATGGACCGCACCGGGCTGGGTGATGGCTAAAGTGCTTGAAGACTGGCCGGGACAAACGGGAGAGCGGCACCGCCGATTGGAAGAAGCCTTCAAATCGGGGCGATTTGTAAGCCACGCGATGCCTTTCTCGGTTCAGTCGCAGATATTATTTCCGGAAGACATAGCAAGATCGTATGAATCGTCCTCTTTCGTTTCCCGGAAGTATGGACTGCCATTGCCTTATGCCGCAAAAATGACAGACGTACCTTCACAGGCAAACATATTGGCTACGGGGTTGGCTCAAGGAGGTGTTAAATTTATGCATATCGGCTGCAACTGGCCAAGTGCGACAGTAAAATATCCCTCACTTTTCTGGTGGCAAGGCCCTGATGGCAGCCGTGTGCTTACACTTTATTCACCTATTTATGGAACTACCACAGGACTGGCCTGGCCAAAGGCGTGGGGTGGAAATGACAAGCGGGTTGGCCGGAACCTGATCCCCCCCGCAAACTGGCCTTATAAGGTGTGGCCCGCTATTTTTGTCACGCTGGATAATTCAGGCCCACCCGATCCCAAAGATGTAAAAGCGCTATTTGATGAAGCTGCAAAAAAAATGCCTGGTGTTAAAATAAGAGTGGGGCGCCTCGAAGATTTTGCGGATGCAATTTTACCAACACACCCTGATTTGCCTGTCGTTAAAGCAGAAGCCCCCGATACATGGATCCACGGTAATATGAGTGATCCTGGCGGAATGAAAATTTCGCGTAATATCGACCCGCTTATACCAGCTGTTGAAGGATTAAACACTCAACTTAAGAATTGGAACATCGGTGTTGCTGATATTACCAAAGATATTTCGAAAGCTTATGAAAATGTTTTGCTTTATGGTGAGCATACCTGGGGCGGCGCAGGCTCCGTTGATAAATATGGAGAAGCGTTTAAAAAATTATCGCCTGAAAGTTATAAAGACCTCGAAGGATCGTGGGAAGACAAGACTGACTATATCCGCACGACAGAAAATATTATAAAACCGCTTCTGGCAAACAACCTTTCTGCTCTTGCCCAAAATGTAAACCGCGAAGGTAAACGTTTCGTTGTTTATAATCCCCTTCCTTATGGCCGGTCAGAATGGGTTGAGGTAGGTAAAGGAGATAATAAGTATATCTATGCCAAGAACGTTCCGCCTTCCGGCTATAAAACCTACACCGAAAAGGACCTTGTAGGAAATGCTTCAACCAACGCAAGTTCAAATACGATAGAAAACAAGTATTTCATAATTAAGCTTGATCCCGCCCGTGGTATTATTTCATCGCTGATAGACAAGCGTACAGGACGAGAATGGGTTGATGCAAAGGCTAAGCGTGGCCTCGGGCAATATATGAATGAAAGGTTTACTTATGAACAAACCGTAAAATATGTGACCGATTATCAACAGGGCCGCGGTGCCGTAGATGTTTTTAACACTAAAGGACCATGGCTGCACCCGGGTTTATACAAGCCCGGAATGATTTCTGAAAAACAAGTTCCATACCGTGCCGCATTGTCTAAAAATGGCAGGTTGAAAGTCACAAAAGATGCCAGTCAGGAAACAGCGGTTATGGATATGCCTGCCGATACCGCTAACCACTTTCCTGCTTCTTCTTTGAGGATTAGCTTACAAAATGATAAGCCATTTGTCGATATGGAGCTTACCATTAAAGACAAAGCAAAAGATAACTGGCCCGAAGCCGACTGGTTCTGTTTCCCTTTTAAAATAAACTCACCTAAATTTACAGTTGGGCGCTCTTTAGGTATGATGGACCCTTCGAAAGATATTTTGGAAGGTGCCGACAAAGATTTATATGCTGTTGGATCGGGGGTTACAATAACTGGTAAGGACGGCTCTGGCATTGCTTTTTACCCTTTTGATCACCCGATTGTTAGTTTGGACAGGACCGGAATCTGGAAGTTTTCCAGGGATTTTGTTCCACATAAACCTGTTATTTATCTTAATCTTTATAATAACCAGTGGAATACAAATTATCGTTACTGGTACCCTGGCACCTGGAGTTCAAAAGTCAGAATATGGACCTTTACCGCCAAGAGTACAATAGAATCGAAGCTGGTGACGCCATCGCTCGAAGCCCGTACCCCGTTACTGGTAGCTGAAGCTGACGGCAAAGCCGGCAATCTTCCAACTGAACAAGCCGGAATTTCGGTGTCAAGAAAAGGAATACAAATTACCGCTTTCCGCAACAATAGTGCTGACAATCCTGTTTTTGCGACAGGTAATGGTAGTTCAAACGCCACGCTGTTGCGGCTGTGGGAGCAGGGAGGTCTTTCAGGTTTTGTTACAGTTACATTGCCCAAAGGCTCAAATTATACAAAAGCAACGTCAGTAAACCTACGGGGTGAAGTAACTGGGAAGTCGATTTCTGTTTCGCACGATAAACTCATGTTTTTCCTTCATGCGTATGCACCAGTTAGCTTTGTACTTGAGTAAAGAATATATTTAAAACGACGCAAAACGAATGAAAAAAGGATGGTTATTTTTTTTCAAAACATATAATATTGATATGAGCTACTTTAAGATCGTCGATGGCACAAGTTTATTAAAAAGGGCGCCAAGTGCTTCATTTATGGCGATACTCATAAACTGTTTTTTAATTAATACAGCCTTAGCTTCACAAACAACTGACACTTCGCCCTCATCTTTTGAATGCAAAGTTCAGCCATATTATAAATACAGAAAAGACGGCAAACCTGGCAGGGAAATTAGCCTCATTTTCAAAGGCTCAAAACTTTATGGTTCGGCCACAATAAAAGTTGAGTGTAATTCCATTACTGAGGAAACTGCGGTTAATAACACGGCTGGGGTTGATACGTTATCCGTACTATTGCCTAATGGGGCGGGAGTAGATAAGATGTGCCAGGCGCGTATCTCAATTCTTACTTCAACCAACCAATTATACCAATCGGTTATAGTTCCGGCTAAGCGCCAATGGACTGTTTATATTTACCCCCATTCGCATGTTGACATAGGTTATACCGAAACACAGGAATTTGTTCAAAAACTCCATATCAGGAACATAGACGTTGCTCTTGAGATAGCAAAGAAGACACAAAATTATCCGGAGGGATCCAGGTTTGTGTGGAACCCTGAAGCAAGCTGGGTAACAGAAGGGTACTTAAAAACAGCCACACCTGATAAAAGAAAGGCTTTCATTGAAGCTGTAAAAAAAGGCTGGATTTGCCTGGATGGTAGTTTTGCAAATACAAATACAAGTGCTTGTTCTGATGAAGAACTTCTCAGGCTATTTCATACCTCTAATGAATTGCAGGCTATTACCGGTGTTCCTATAAAAACGATGGTGCAGATGGATGTCCCCGGCGCAGCATGGGGAATAACACAGGCGGCCTTTCAAAATGGCATAAAGGGTTTTTTTAGTTTTCCAAATCATGTAGCAAGGATAGGTACGGTAAGGCAGACATGGGAACATAAGCCGTTTTACTGGATTTCTCCCGATGGTAAATCTAAAATTTTATTTTACCAGGCATACCCTTATGGATATGGTTATAATTTAAAAGGATCGAAACTTGATCTTGCCGAGATCCAGGGACGTGTGCCTGGGTCTGACCGCTCGACGACAAAAGACCCAACGGCTAATTTTATTGATCCGTTTATTTTCAACGAAACTGCTAAACTGGAAGCTGCCCAATCGCCTTACAATATTTATGTAATGACGTGGTCTTTGGCAGATAATACCCTGATTGATGCTGATTTGCCGGACGCAGTTCGTTTATGGAACGAAAAATACGCTTACCCCAAAATAATCATTGCCGGGGCTCAAAGGATATTAAACGATTTTGAACGCCGCTACAGCGCTATTGTTCCGCAGATAAAGGGGGATTATACGGAATACTGGACCGACGGATTGGGCTCAGACGCGCGGCGAGTAGGAATGGACCGGCATGCAACGGAGAATATCGTACAAATGGAAACTGCGTGGTCTATGCTCAACTATAAAAAACCTTCACCCCGGGCGGAAATTGACGACTCGTGGCGAAATTGTTTGCTGGGCGCTGAACATACATGGGGATATTTTGACCCCGCTGCGCCAAAAGCCAAACAAATTGAGGAAACCAAAGCATCTTATTTTGAAA
>JABDBM010000081.1 GCA_013288685.1 Bacteroidota bacterium
GCCCCGGCTCAACAGGTATTACTGTAACCCCGGTTGACAGTACCATAGCACCAGCCTCCTTTGATTTTAAAACAACCAAAACGGTTACTATTAACATCAGCCTTGCATCAATGGCTAACGAGCCAATTGCAGGAGTTCCCGTAGATATTTTGGCGAACGACCCCAATGCCAGTGAACCATTGTTAACCGCAGCAACAGATGCCAGCGGAACATTACATGCACAGGTTGAATTGCCTGCCTATATGGATACACTGATTGTGGATGCCAAATACATCGGCCTGATGCGAAATGCGAAGGCAGTAATCAGCAATAACTCGGTATCGGGTACTATTGGCGGAGCGGCCGGTTTTAGCGGGAGCATTGTGGCCAGCAATTTTATAAGGAAAAATACCGTAAGCCACATGCTTTCATTAAATTCATTTTATTCGCTTGCAGTAACCGACAACACTACATACCAATATATGGGGCCGTATGACAGTTCGGGTGTGCCGAAAAGCCTGGTTCCTTCCGATGCTATTTCATCGCAATTATTATCGTTTGTTAACGCCTCCCTGCCAGAAACGATTGATGTGCGCAAACTTCATCCGGAATATCTTACTTCTACAGCTACAGCCGATTTGAATATTACGAAAGATGCCGACGTATGGATAACTTTTGTAAGCGAAGGCGCGGGATATTTAAACTCAATAGGCTATTACACTTACCCAACGGGTACTCCCCCACAAACTCCCGCAGATATCAAAACAGTTACTTATATTTTCCCTAATGCGTCGTTTCCCGGTTCGGGCGGCAACCTTAACTCGGGCAATAAAGTTAAATTAGGAAAGTTCGGCGCGGGTACTTCTATTGGCTTTGTTTTATTTGCCAATGGCTGGGATGGCGGCGCGCAAAAAGTTAATAGCGGCGTTACCAAATTCTATTCCACAACTGCATGTAATCCCGAAACCAACCCGGATTTGAAAAGACATACAGTTTTATTGAACTGGCCCGAAAAAAATATTTACCTCATCGGGTTTGACGATCAAAACAGGCAGACAGGTGGCAGCGACAACGATTTTAACGATGTTATATTTTATGCCACTTCAAATCCGCCTACTGCCATATCCAATTATAATGTAGCGAAAATTGATGAGCCTATTGACACCGATGGTGATGGCGTACCAGATAATTTAGACGCTTTCCCTACCGACGCATCACGGGCTTACATCAATTACTACCCTTCAAAAACAGGTTTTGGTACCGTGCTATTTGAAGACCTATGGCCATCAACCGGCGATTATGATTTGAACGACCTTGTAGTAGGTTACCATTATAAAATAGTTACCAATGCCCAAAACCTGGCTGTTGAAATGTTTGCCGATTATGCGGTTCAAGCGTCAGGCGCTTCGTATGTAAGCGGGTTTGGCGTACAGTTACCGTTCGACCCTTCGAAGGTTAAAGTAGTAACCGGCCAAAAACTGGTAAACAATTATATCAAACAAAACGCCAATGGCACCGAGGCTGGCCAAAGCAAAACGGTAATCATACCATTTGATGGCTATAATGCACTAATCAAACGTCCGGGTGGTTATTATATCAATACGCAAAACGGCGCTCCTTATATTAAAGGTGATACTGCACATGTTTATATGAGCTTCACTACGCCGATATCAGCGTCTACCCTGGGCAACGCACCTTTTAATCCGTTCCTGATCAGCAATCAGCGCCGTGGCTATGAAGTACACTTGCCAAACAATGTGCCTACTGATTTGGCGGACAAAAAATTACTCGGTACTTCCCAGGATGTTTCAAATCCGGTAACAGGCACCTATTACAAAACAAAAAACTCCTGGCCGTTTGCACTGAACTTCTCTGCGCCGTTTAATTATTCGGCCGAAGGCGTTTCTATCGGCAAATCGTACAATTACTTTTTTCAATGGGCAAAATCAGGCGGTGCTGTGCATTCCGACTGGTATTTAAACCAACCGGGTTATTTTAATCCGTCGCTTATATATACACACTAATTTTTATTCCTAATTAATGCTGAGCCGTTGCATGAGTTTCATGTGGCGGCTTTTTTACTGCCCTAAATTCAAATATTTTATATTACATTTAACGGAACAATACAACCATTAGCACCAATTACAATTCCCAAAACTGCCCATAAGAACTTATGGTTACAACAAATTCAAACTCCTTACCCGGCCGTTTACTCTCGCTCGATTTTTTGCGCGGCCTTATCATGGTTCTTTTGGCTATAGAATCAACCGGCTTGTACGATTACCTTTACGAAACGTCAAAAGGGCAAAGTTTTAACGGGTTCATCACCCAGTTTACACATCATCCCTGGCATGGCCTGCATTTTTGGGATTTGGTGCAGCCCTCGTTTATGTTTATGGCCGGCGTTGCTATGGCATTTTCGCTCAACAAACAATGGGCAAATGGTGTAACCTGGGAGCAGTCGTTTAAAAAAATAGCTGTACGCTGCTGTTGGTTGTTCTTTTGGGGTGTGTTGGATTATGCCGTAAGGCCAAAAGGACTGTCATTCGAGCTTTGGGATGTGTTAACACAGCTATCGTTTACTACCATGGTGGCGTTCCTTATTTTTAGATGGAGCAACATCGCGCAGATTGGCGTTTGCATTGGATTGTTTCTTCTTACCGAAATTTTATACCGGTTTACGCATGTACCGGGTTTTGATATGCCTTTTACCGATCAGCATAATTTTGGCAACTATGTTGACACCTTGTTGATGCACAAAATAAACAAAGGCGGCTGGGTAGCTATAAACTGTATCCCCACGGCTGTACATACCATTGCCGGGGCACTGGTGGGTAAATTGTTGCTAAGCGACCGTACCGATAAATTAAAACAGCTGCTAATATGGACAGCAGTGTGCCTGCTGGTTGGTTTCGCACTTGATTGGCTGAAAATTACTCCCATCATTAAACGCATTGCCACCACATCGTTTACCATCGCTTCGTTGGGCTGGTGCCTACTGTTTTTGTCGGCAGCTTATTGGTGGGTGGATATTAAAAACCATCGCAAATATTTAACGTTTTTCACCATTGTGGGTATGAATTCGCTGTTTATTTACCTGTTTTTCGAAATTGTGGGCAGCCGTTGGTTCAACGGTTACATCAGCGCCATCAGCAACGGCGTATTGGATTGGGTTAACGCCGGCGAACTAATAAAAGTGCTGGCAGCATCTGCTTGTATCTTCGGGTTGGAATGGGGGTTGTGTTATTTTCTGTACCGGAAGAAGGTCTTTTTACGGTTGTGATGATACTATTGCCGTTACTTTAGCCAACGGATAATGCTGACAAATAAACCAGGCTTTAGCCGAAATTGCCACAATGATTAGCGATAACATGGCGATTATTTCGGCTAAAGCCTTTTTACCTGAATGCGAAGTTCCGTTGGCTGAAGCCAACTGCAATATTAATAATAAGGTGTTTTTTATTGCTATTTAAAACAAAATGGTGGCTGCAGCTATTTTATTATAAAACACTACCATTATGAAAAAGAGAATAGTAAGCTTTATAATGCTGGCCGCAATATGCGCCGCATTAGGCAGCGGCTGTGCCGCAGGGCACATGGCCGCCCCGCCACATCCGCCACTACCACCGCCACCTCCGGGAGCGCCGTCACGCTAATAAAAAAGCCTTTAACTTTTGTAGTTAAAGGCTTTTTTATTTCGGATATCGGAATTTCGATTTCGGATTTATTTATGATTTGCTAACAACACACCGCCATGTTATTTCGAACGAAGTGAGAAAACTTTTGCGCCATGCAAATGAACTACGCTCGGCAAACATGCATATCGGACAGTGCATGGCGGTTATTATGTTTGTAAAGTTTTCTCACTTTGTTCGAAATGACATCGCAGGGAGGAAATTAACTCCGAATCCGATAGCTATCGGATCGAAATTCCCAAATCCCAAATCAAAGCACCTCTCCCCAGGTACTCTTATCCTTCAGCATCACTTCGCGTAATAACCGTATTTGCGGCATACCATGGTCCAATACTTCGTCGTGGAATTTTTTGAGCGAGAAGTTGGCGCCTTCCTGTTTCTGGTAATCGGCACGTAGTTTTAATATTTCCAGTTTGCCAATGGTATAGAACAAATAGCCGGGGTCAAACGTGCCACGCAAGGCTTCCTGGTGCGATGGTTTTTCGCCCTGGTACCAGTTATCCATAAAAAATTTGGTGGCATCATCCAGCTTCATGCCCTGGCAATGGGTTTTGATAGATACACATAGCCGGCATAAACGCAACAAAGCATCACCCGACTGTGCCAGGCGGTATTTAGCGGCCAACACTGTGTCGCCATTATGGCCATAACCGGCATCGGCCATCATTTTTTCGCAGTAATGCGCCCAGCCTTCCACATAAGCATAGCTGCCGAATATTTTTTCTATCCGGGTGGCCGATGAGGCATTCAGGTGCAAAAATTGGGTGTAATGGCCGGGGTAAGCTTCGTGGATGGTAACATTATCCGTAGTATAATAATCAAACTGACGCAACCAATCTTCCTTTTGTTTTGGCGTCCATTTAGCATCAACCGGGGTAACATAATAAAATGCCTCGGTGGCTTTGGTTTCAAACGGACCCGGATCATCGTTTGATGCGGTGCTGGTGGCGCGGGCATATTGCGGTGTCTCCTGCACTTTTAAGTTAACCGTAGCCGGCATCGTTACAATATTTTTTTCGGTTAAAAATTTTCGGATGGCTTCCACATTTTTCTTGACGTCCGGTATCAGGTTTTCAGCTTTTGGATGGTCCTTTTGCAGATCATGGTAAACGTCAACCGGTTTTTTATTGGGGTTAATGGTTTTGGCCGCGGCATTAAAGGCGTCCTGTTCTTCTTTTAACGTTTTCAGGCCAATCTCCAATATTTTTTCGGGCGACAGGGTAATGTCCTCGTTGTACAGCAGCATTTTTTTATAGCTGGCCTCACCAATGGCATAGTTGTTATTGGCTTTGGGCAATTTTTCTTTGGTTAGCCAGGCAACATAATCGTTTAAAGCATCAACCGCAATTTTATTGGCGGCGTTAAAAGCTTTCATTAACGAATCGTTTTTCACATCCTTTAAAGCCACTTTTAAATCTCCATTTAAAAATTCGGTAGTGCCTTGTGCTATCTGGATGGCTGTTTCCACGTGTGGTTTTGCCAGGGTATCTTTCAGGTTTGCCTTTGCGGCGATGAAAACATCAGGCGCCTTTTTTTCGATAGCGATGATGGATTTAACACGGTCTTCCAACGGTGCAAAATCGCGTTTAATATATATGCTCACATCAACAGCCCCTGCGTAGGTCATGGGGTTTTTGTTAAACGTACCCATATCCTCAAAAGTAAAAATCTCGTTTTTTATGGCCGATTGCAATATGCGGAAGTCATAAAACATTTTCGGCGTTAACGACGCTGTGTCCGTAGCGCTCAGTTTCTGATCAAAATCTTTTAAACGACCAAGCTCTTTGCCCAGCGCTTCTTTACTCATATCGGTAACCTTACCATCATATTGGTGATAGCCCAGCGCAACGCCGTTAGCAGGCCGTGCGTCAAGATATCCCGTAAGGTAATCATCAGCAAGTTTTTGAAATGCAGCATCGCCGGATACACTGGTATCGGCAGCTTTTTTTTGCCCGCAGCTAAAAAGAACAGCGGCTGGTATCAATAGCAGGAATATTTTCTTCATGTAAAAAGGGGTTTTGGGAAAACCGAAGTTAGGGTTTTTCTTTTAAAAAGTCATTTCGCTGCGCTGTCATTGGGTCATTGAGTCATTAGGTAGCGTAAGCGATACTGTTTAATGACCCAATTTATTTCCTTTAGGTTAATTAAAAATAAATAAAGAAAATTTTGTAATACCGAACTATTATCTTTACGCCGGAGAAAGCGATTATGGGACTGAAATTGAGAATAACATTTAATGATAAAGATTACGTTTACGAGATTGTTAATAGTAAACTAATTAACCAATACACCAATGAATTTGATGTGGTGCTTAATGGCGAAAAAATAGCGTTGGTACGGGACGAGAAAATGGTGTGGAAGCAAAAAGACGGCACTACAGATGTAGACCCCGAATTGGTGCAGGCGCTTGGCCGTTCCGTTGCGCTGCGATTAAGGATGTGAATTGATCATTAAATCATTGCATTTGTTGTGCAGAAGTTTTTACAACCATACAATGACCTGCGGATTGCAGCAAATGACTTTACTTCGTCAAATATTTTTCGGGTAACGGATTATTTTTCCTTTCCGAATCAAAAAACCAGCCTAATATCCAAAAACGTGTACCGTCGTAAAAAAGCTCAATACTGTTGATGCCGCGTTCAATAATTGGACCGTTATGGCTATTGCGCGATTCGTAGGTGCTGAAAACGTGGTAGATAGCACCAAACTGCTCTACTTTACGTGATATTTCTTTTTCATAAAAACCATATTTTTCTAACGAAGCATCCGACCGGTCGTGGTATTCTTTCAGCGTCATTAAATGGAATACCGGTTTGCCGTCTTTGCTTAGTCCGGCCGATCCTACTTTTACGTTAGGCATGTGCAGCAGGCTATCCCGGTCATAATGTACTTTGCCGCCTTTTTCAACAGTTACCACATCATAATAAGCTTTCATGATGCCATCGAGCGTACTTACATTGTCGCCGTATTTGGTAATTACCTGGGCGGTGGTGTAATTATTGATTGATAGGATGAAAAATGTGATGAATAGCAGGTTTAATTTTTTCATTTGACTATAGGGTTATACTTCAAATGTACATCATATTATATGGAATTTAAAAGCCCGCCGGTATGTAAACTTTTTATTAATAAATAAACAAATTTAATACGCAGATGCATTAACGCATATCGATAAATATTTCGCCGCGTATATTTACCCCATGAAACAAACCCGGCTAAGGGAAATTGCCTCACTGTTTTTAAAACTGGGCTTTACTGCTTTTGGAGGGCCGGCGGCCCACATAGCCATGATGCGGCAGGAAGTAGTAATAAAAAAACAGTGGTTAAGCGAGCAGCATTTTCTTGATCTGATAGGCGCCACTAATCTTATCCCCGGCCCCAATAGTACCGAGATGGCCATTCATATAGGGCAGGAGCGGGGTGGTTGGCGCGGGCTGCTTATTGCGGGTTTTTGTTTTATTATGCCGGCGGTGCTTATTACCGGCTGCTTTGCCTGGCTTTATAAAAGTTACGGACAACTGCCGCAGGTGCAGCCCTTTATTTATGGTATAAAACCGGCCATCATTGCTGTGGTATTAGCTGCAATTTATCCGCTGGCCAAAAAATCGCTGCAAACTATTGAGTTGTATATTATAGGTATAATCGCGTTGATGCTCGCTTTTATCGGCTGCTCCGAGGTTATCATCCTGTTTGGCGCCGGTTTTGTTGCCATGGGTTTAGCGGCTATAAGGCTTAAACGGCAAAACTCGTCGTTAATTTTTGTACCGTTATTTGTACCTGCCATTGAAAACCAGGGAGTTTTTAGTCCGGTTAACATCAGCCTGTTTTGGTCGTTTTTAAAGATAGGGGCTATATTATATGGGAGCGGCTATGTGCTTTTTGCCTTTCTCGATGCGGAATTGGTATCACGCGGTATTATATCTCATCAGCAACTGGTTGATGCAATTGCCGTTGGCCAGTTTACTCCCGGACCTGTATTTTCGTCGGTAACTTTTATCGGTTACCAGGTTAATGGTGTAAGCGGGGCAGCCATTTCTACCATCGGCATATTTTTGCCTTCTTTTTTGTTTGTAGCCCTGCTCAACCCCCTGGTACGCAAAATGCGGACATCAAAACTATTCGGCGCATTTCTAAACGCGGCTAATGTTGCCTCCATCGCGCTCATTATTGCCGTTTGCTACCAGTTAGGCAGCGATAGCTTAAGTAATTGGCGAGGTATACTGATCGCCCTTTGCAGTATGTTTTTTCTATTAAAATACAAGCAGATCAACAGCGCCTTTATTGTCTTAGGAGGGGCCGTAATGGGGTATTTATTATTGTTGTTGAGTCATTGAGTCATTTGAATTTGGATGGTAAATTTACCTTAAAAATCAGCAATTAAAAATCAGTGTAATCATTCTTCAATCACTGTAATCTCTAAAAATAAATCACTGTAATTCCTAAAAAAATAAACCAGCGATTAATCCTTTTTAATCCAAATCCATCAAACATACAAACACCGCAACTAATAGGTGTTGACATTAAAATATAAAGTCATGAAAAGGAAATTTTTTGCATTTGCACTGATAATAGCCGCTTTTGTATCTGTAACTTCCGGATGCTATGTTGGATATGGTTATGGTGGCGGATATCACCATCATCATTACCATGGCTATTAATAAAATTGTTTTTAGTTTTTGAGTGTGTTGAATGGGCCGCGGTTTTCTGCGGCCCATTCTGTTTATTTCGCATCGTTTATCGCTTTTATCGCATCGTCCGCGGCTTTTGCCGAAGCCGCATCATTCATTTTGGCGCGCTGATCTTTAATAGTGGTCAAAAACCTGATCATATACGAGCCTGCCCCGTCATTTTTATATTTTATCCCGATAACTTTTAACTGCTCAATACCATCTTGTGCAAATTTTGGATTGTCGATGCGCCCCATGATCTCCGCAAATGGTTTGGTAAGGTGTATTCTATCCTGTAAGTTACTTTCTATATACTTATGGTAAATATATGGCCACTGCTCAACGCCGCTATTGCCGGCATAAACCATAAAAATAGCCTGCGCCAGCATTCCCTCGTTGTCGTTTTCCAAACCTTTTGCAAGTTTTGCGGCTTCAGCAGGATCAATCATGAAAATACCGTATAACGATGCACCAGCTACGCTGTACGATGGGCTTTTTAATCCCTGTTTAAATATCTTTAGATAAGCAGTATCTTTCATCATCAATATCGCTTTTATAGCCTCTGTCCGTACCGTATTGTTTTGGTCTTTTTCGGCAAGTACCGCTAAAGCGGGAAGAGCGGCCGTCCTTAACCCGGCGTCAATATTCCTGATGTCTTCTTTATTGGCATCCAATATCTTTACTGCTTTTAAGCGTAAACCCGAAAATTTGTCGTTCAGTGCAGCTACCAGCACTTTTTGAGCGCCCTTGTCGTCCTGTTTTTTTGACGCTGCATCAATTGCCTCAAAACGGTCCTGGTATAGTGGGGCGTTAAAGTATTGGAAAATATACTCATCCAGCGTATGGTTGTCGGTTTTTTGGGCGACAAGAATTTTATCTGCATCCACATTTACCAAATCGGGTTTCGCAGTCGTTTTAAAAGTCAGCGTATCAAACTTATTTCGCAGCCAAACCTTATGGCGCTTTTTATTGCCGCTGTTGTAAACATCAACAGCAATAGGCAATGCAAAGGGGCCACCGTCCTGAGTCTGCTGTACGTATACGGTTTCAGTTTTAGTCGCATCGTCCCATTTATAGCTAATGTTTAACACGGGGTGACCAGCGCCGTAATACCATTGGTTAAAAAACCAGTTCAAATCAAGCCCGCTGGCTTCTTCCATCGCCAGGCGCAACTGCTGTGCTTCGGCGGCTTTAAATGCGTTTGTTTTTAGATAAATATTTAGTCCCTTATAAAAGGCATCGGACCCTAAATAGTTGCGCAACATGTTTAATATGCGCCCGCCTTTTTGATAGGTCACACCATTAAATGCTTCTTTTTCGCTTTTATAGTAAAAATTAACAAGAGGGGTCGATACGTTGTTTTTGTTGTTGAGGTATCCTTGTAAACCGTTGTAAAGATGTTCATCAGCGGCATCCTTGCCATATTTATGCTCCAGCCAGATGATCTCAGCAAAGTCGGCAAAAGATTCATTCAGCGTTAAATTGCTCCAGCTTTCGGTAGTCACGTAATCGCCAAACCATTGGTGAAAAAGCTCATGTTCCAGGCCTGTATCGTAATATCTGTCTGCAAGTTCGCGGCGGTTGCCGGTTTGTTCGCCAAAAACGGTAGCTGTTGTATTTTCCATGGCCCCGCTCACATAGTCGCGTACAGCTATTTCCGAATATTTATTCCATGGAAAATCAACACCTGTTACCTTCGAGAAAAATTCAATAGCTTCCGGTGTATCGCCGAAAATATCCTTTGCAAACGGCGCTGATTTTGGTTCGAGGTAGTAATTAACTTCTTTGCCGCGCCAGTGATCTTTATATATCTTAAAGTCGCCAACGGCCATCATAAATAAATAGGGAGCATTCGGCAGGTCCATTTTCCAGGTATCGGTGCGGCTACCATCTCCATTTTTTTGTTGCGATGCCAGCCGCCCGTTTGATAGCGTAACATACTTTGCCGGCACCGTCATCACAATTTCTTCTGTTGATTTTTGATTTGGGTGGTCGATAGTTGGGAACCATGCTGCAGCGCCCTGTGGTTCGCCCTGCGTGTATATTTGCACAGGTTTGTTTTTCTCGCTACTATCCGGATTTGTAAAGTAAATGCCATGCTGATCTTCCCGAACATTCTTTAATTGTTCGGGTTTGGCTGTGTAATTTAAATAAATGGTATAGTTTTCATTGCTATGATATACCCTGTCGAGTTTAATATTTATACTCAAACTATCGTAAGTGAATTTTAAGGGGACATTTTCTCCGCTTTGCACAATGGCCAGGCCATTAATATCCATACCCCTGGCATCGAGCCTTAAAGTATCGGTAGGGTAAAAATGGGGTTTAAGTGTAACCCATTCTTTTCCCAGCAAGTGTCGTTTTTTATAATCAAAATGTACATCCAGTTTGGTGTGGATAAGATCGTTGATTTTTGGTGGCGTTTCGCGATATGCAGGTATCGCCGTTCCTTCCGGCCTCGCCACTTGTGCTATCCCCTGGTTTAGCAAGCACGTAGTCATTATTAAAAAACAACTAAAAATCAGTTTAAAATAATTTTTTTTCATGTCCTTGTTTTTAAAGTCATGGCAAATATATAAATACATAGTACTATTTATAGCATAGTACTAAATTTATTTTATTTAAATAAAACACGGATGAAGACACGCAGATCAACGCTTATTTATATTTTCATAAAAAAATTGGTTAAGCCTTGCGCATGAAAGAATTTAACAAAAAGTTTAAACTGATATTTCTCCCGTTTTTATTGCTATCGATTGCCACTGTAGCTATTTACTCTTTTTTAAATTGGTTGCTGTTTATTCAATTCCACATTTTAAAGGTTGACGAAGATGTTTTGAATATTGTGGTACCGATTATATTTCCCGGCATCCCGGTGTTAACTGTGTTGCGGCCCCGGCTAAAATTGTTGCGATTAAAATCAAAAGGAAAGGATCTGTTAACGGGATATATTTTAATCTCGTGGATTGCTATAATGATCCCGCTGCTTGTTGCTCAAACCTGGCTGGTTACAGCTACCGGCAAGTTGACAAAACTTGATCAAATAGGCGAAATTATACGCCAGCCGCCTACTAAATACTACAAGGTGAAGCATTTTTACATTAATAAGCGCCTTGTTCACGCTAAAAGCGTTTTTGATATAAGCGGGAAATATAACGAGGACTTTAACATCACCATTTATGCATCGGTGCCGGTTTTCGACCACGTTTTTCCGGATACGAATAGAATTGCAGCTATCCGGGATGCCGCAGATCCAAGAGTATTGGTGGTGATAAATGGCAACCTGAGCACTATGCAACAACTTAAAAAACTGCCTGCCGATTCCATTTCGAGAATGCGCTTTGTAAACGCTACCCTTGTGATGCCTAAATATGGCGATGCCGGGAAGTATGGTGCACTTGCGGTGATTACCAAAGGGCACGATACAAAGGAAAAGCTGCCGGTAATGAAAATGTCGCCTGTTGCATGGCTGGGGATTAAATACAGTAAAACCATTAGTAACCGGTTGTCGATAGCAGGAAAAGAAAAACTTTTCAAAGCGTTTACCGTATCGGTTGATACGGATTTCCGCCGTAAGCACCTGGACAAATTTATTTACCTGGACCGCACGCCAAACCGAAAAGACTCGAGGTATTTTATAGAAGCTGTACAGCATCCGGGAGATGTTGAAACGGAGGGCGAGCCAATTATCCTGACGCCTGTATTTGAACCCTTTGAAGCCAGGAACGGCCACAAACTGGCCTGGATTTTCGGTTCGCTGGGTATCGGTTCATTTGTGTTTCTCGTTTTGCTGTTGTTTAAGCCGATGAAAACCCAGGCGGAGATGCAAAGGGATGCGGGAGAAAGACACTCCGGCTCGGGCAGCTTTAAATTATACCTTTTTCCGCGCGAGGGTTTTTATATAACGCCCATTATTATTGATATTAACCTGGCCGTTTTCGCCATCATGGTTTTTTGCGGATTAGGATTTATAACATTCAATACCGACGATCTTTTAAACTGGGGCGCTAATTACCGGCCGTATATTATAAACGGCCAGTACTGGCGGCTTTTTACCAGCATGTTTTTACATGGCGGTTTAATGCACCTGTTATTAAACATGTATGGTTTACTGTTTGCGGGGATATTTTTAGAACCAGTAATGGGCCGTGTAAAATATGCGCTTGCTTATTTCGGAACTGGAATATCGGCGAGTTTAGTGAGTGTATGGTGGCATCCTGCAACGCCCAGCGTAGGTGCGTCGGGGGCTATATTTGGTATGTACGGTGTGTTTTTGGCGCTGCTCACCACCAATATTTTCCACAAAGATTTCAAAAAATCGTTTTTAGTCAGTACTTCAATATTTGTAGTTTATAACCTGTTATTCGGTCTGACGCCCGGTATTGACAATGCCGCGCATATTGGCGGCCTGTTAAGCGGCCTTTTACTGGGCTATACATTTTACCCTACAATAAAAAAGGAACAGGAAAGAAAGAAAGCGGAAGAAGCGGCGGATTTGGAGCGTGCCATCAACACCGCCCTGATCTCAACCAAACATAATCCGGATGATGACACACCGACAGAGAATAACCCGTATGAAGATAACCGGCAATTGCCTGATTAAATTAATGGCAAACCGCAATTAGTACGATTTGCCATTAATCTGTGTAATCAAAAAAATCATTAAAAATCTGTGATTCAAAAGCAATCAATCCAAATCAGTGATCTCAGTTGGCCGAAAACAAAGTCCACGGATATGCTTTCATATCTCTCAAATATTTTCCTTGTGTTTTAACATATTCAGGGTGTTTTTTAAGGAAGGGCCCAGCCAAAAAGTCGGCGCCGCCCGGATGACCCATGTGTGCCCACATTTGCATCTTGTTAGCCAGATCGGTGGTAGTTACTTTACCCTGTACAGCGCCCATCGGGAAGAACGGCGGTTCGTTAAACTCCTTGCAGCCCAGCGGGTCTTCTTCAACGTGGCCGTCAATTACGCAGCGGTCATAAGCATTTTTATTGTTTAAGGCATCGTATGTATCGCCTTCAATAGTTTTGCCGGTACTGTCGTTAAGTTTTCCTTTATAATCTCCGTATACCAACTTTTCCATGCGCTTCCTGCGCGCATTTGGCGAAGTGGTTCTATCATTCACATCAAAAGTAGTTTCCTCTTTGATCAGTTTTGGGTCTATTGCAAAATTTGAACCGATAATAGCCGTGTCTTTCGAGCGCCATACCCTGAAGTTCTTAAGCCCAAGCTCCAGCTTAGCCACTTCGTTGGTTTTGGTATCGCCAATCAGCCAATCGTTCGCATAGCCGCCATTGTTATCGGTGGTCATTATTTTTACAAAATCGTCAATGCTGTTAGCGTATTGAGCGGCTCGGCGTGCGCGTACAAATTCGGCGGTTTTGGTGGTATCAAAACCTTTAAACTGAGTGATGGTAGTTTCGGTAACCAATATACCGCTCTTGCTTATTAAGAAGTCATCGCCGCTATGTATAAAACCGGGACCGGTATCCATTAAAAACTCGTTCCCTTTTTCGGGCTTAATATCAACTATTTCGTTCCAGTGTTCGCCTACAATGTAATCCGTCCAATTATTGTGGGCAATTACAATTTTATGGTCTTTGGTAAAGCTGCCCGTAGCGATGAAAGCACTGCAGTTGCCCGGTGCACGATTATCGCCGCTGCCGGGTTTAATTTTATTCATCAACGTGGGCACATAATAGCCGGGAAGTTCATAATAGGCATTCATGGCGGTAACATCCAGCGAATCGTACTTAAAACCTTTTGCCTGCAGGCCGTCGGCTATACCTTTAATTTCATCCTGGTATTCCTTATCAATTTTTTTCCAGATAAACCGGGAGCATGCGGCCCGGTAAAATGCCCAATCCTTACCACTGCTGCTTGGCAGGTAATATTGAAGTATTTTTATCATGGTATCAATGTCTTTTGCTGCTAAAAAGCCATGCTGATAACCAATGTTTGCCGGTGAACCCGCCAGGTGCAAATAAATCCATCCGTTTTTATCTTCGCGGGTTGCGGTACCGAGGCGACTGTCGGTTGTTTGTGTTGCTGCCGGCTGCTTACAAGCAAAAAATAGGGTGGCAGCGCACACTGTCAAAATGCTGGGGAGTTTTAATTTCATTATGATTTGATGATGATTAAATAAGTTTCTTTTTTATCGGGCATATCAAATTTGGCTACCTTATTATAGTTATAAAAAGGCTCCGCAATTTGTACTTGTGTTGATTTAAATGATTTTCCAAGCAAGTTTTCGGCTTCGTCTATGGTGTATAGTGTGTCCTTGATGCTAAAAACAAAGCCATAGCCAGACGCTCTCAATTCTTTCATCAATACTTTTTGGTTATTACCTTCTATACTAAAGGTTATTGGAACATTATAGTGCACGCTCACTGGTTGGCCTTTATTTATTCCTGGTTTCCATGCCGGCGATGTTTCCAATAGTCTTACAGCTTCGGCCTCGCAGCCCGCACCAATGCAATTTATCGGAGTGGCTTTTGTAACTTTACCATTCTCGTCAACTACAAACGAAAGAACGAGTCTTCCATTAATACCCACCAGACGAGCTATGGTGGGGTATTTAAGATTATTTGATAAATATTTATAAAATTCGCTAACTCCGCCAGGATATTCAGGTGGGCGTTCAATTCCGAAATCACCATCACTCTGTCCGTTTGACGTGCCTTTTCCTGCTACCTGTGCATTAGACAGGTTTGCAATAGTCATCAGAACAAGCAGAAGATAAAAGGTTTTCATAACGTAAATATAAATTATCTATCATATTAAACAACCCTTGTTAACCTATTTTTCTCCGTTTTGGGGTTACGTGTTGCCGGTTACCCACATCATAAGCCATCACCATATAATTTCTTAACTCATCCGTTATATCATACTGATTATAAAGCCGCGCTTGATGCACAAAAAAACGGTTAGCCAGGTTGTCAATTTTATAAAAGCATAAGGTATTCTCAAAAAGGCTGGTTAGCACCAAATGGATGTCGATATAATCAATCCCGATTTTATTAACAGCGCAAAATCGCATTTGAGTGAGCAGCGCGACCCTGGTTTTAACAGGATGCAGTTCAAAAGGTCCAATTTTTCGGTATTCCTCTAAAAAAAGATTAAATAACGCAATACTGTGGGCCGATTTATTTTGTAGAAAAGCAACAACTGTATATCCGCCGCACGAGTGCGACTGGTTTTTGTTGTAAAACTGATGTCCGCATTTGGGGCAGATCCACATTTGATTATCGGTTACCGGATTTTAATTTTTTCTGACTACATTCGGCTAAATTTAAACAATTAATATATACGTTTTTACCCGCCATGCCAACCATCATTAATGCCAACAAATCGCAATTGTACAAAAAGATAATACTTCAAATTGTCCTGATCATAATTTTTGTTTTATCCATCGTTATTATCATTCACCCTTTCGGGCAGCCCTTAACCCTATTTCAATTACTGTTGATGATTTTGTTTGCCATAGCATTTTTGGTATTTAATGCATTTACATTGGTTCAGTTGCTTTATTTGCCCTCGGGAGTATCGGTTGATGAAACTGCAAAAAAGATGGAAGTAAAATTTTTGCTGATTAAACCGGTAACCATTGAGGCCGCCGATTTGGAGAAATACACCACCACTACCATTTTTGGCAGGAAGAAGGACTATGAAGGGATACTGATTTATATAAAAGCAGGAAAGAAGCTATTAATAAGCAATATAAACGTAAAGGATTATAAACCGGTAGAGGCATTCCTCAAAAAAATAAAAGTTAAACACGCAGGGAAAGAAGACTTTGGCTTTTTCCCTTATTATAAGCAGTGGTTGTAGCGAGTCAACAGCCGAAGTTGATGTAAATCTGAAAAATACAGATAACATAATGCTGCGATTTGGGTTATATCCTTATCCATTTGTCAATTATAACCTCTAAACGCTATGAAGAAGTTAATAGTTATCGCAGCATTACTGATGCCATTTTTTAGTCAGTCACAAGACATCACCCAATATAAGGCAACTAACGGAGTAACCTATCATTTAAATGATACGGTGCGGCTTGGCAAAGGCTCGGCCAGTGATGGCTCATTTTTATATTTGGAAGAAAGGGGCCTGCCCCGCCCGGGGAACCGTTCCCGCAGTTTGCCAAAGCAATTTACAAATGGCGGTGTAGTGATAAAAACTATTAAAAAAGATGGCCGGAGCGGCGCGGAAAAATATTTATTTGTGGTATACCCCGGCGGCATTTTTAATTACTCGCTGTATATTGATGATGCCATATTAGCCTGCGAGGTTTTGCCCTGCGCTCAATCTTCAGCATCAAAGCAGCCAGCTTCCGTAGCCGATGAAATAAAGAAGCTGAAGGACCTGTATGATTCCGGCGCACTAACCAAAGCTGAATTTGAGGCCCAAAAGAAAAAACTGCTGAAAGAGCAATAGATGTTGACTGCCCGCGTTTATTCGCCGCATTCAAAATCAATTGACTTTGTCATGGTTGACACCACCCTCCCGCAATTAATTAAATCAGGTTTCCATCAACAAGAATATTTTTTTGATAATTTATTATTTTATTTTATTAAGTTTGGATATGCCTTATTTTCAATATATTAATCAGGTTAACCTAACTTATTGTGCAATTTTTAAAAAGAGGGCTACAGCCGGCATCCGCAAAATTACCTTATTGAGCATAGCAATTTTATTGGTGAACATAGTGTATAGTTAAGAATCTCTTAAAAATTACGCGGATGAAAAAGGCTACACGGAACAGCTATTATTTCAAATTGCGTTAAACCGGCATCGATGAAGAAAACTGAAAGTTCGTCATTCTCTCCATTTGTATTGATGCTTTCGGGGGCATTGTTACTTGCCGTTTGTTTTATCGGCTGGCATTATATTATTACAGGTACTGCCGCAGAAGGTGCTAAGCCGGACACAAAGCCGACAAACGGGCAGCAGGCGTCTTCAAAACCGCCCGACACCATTATAAGGATAGTAAGCGCAGGCAACCAAGATAAGGACGTTACAGGCGGGGATAACAAGAAGATCGTAAAAAAAACAGGAAATAATCAGGTAGCCTCAAATAATGCAGCGCGGGACAACCTTAGCGCTTATATTAATGTGCCAGCTTCCGGCAAAATGGCCATATCAGTGGTTATTGTTGACGACGGCGGGGCTATCACAAACCCGGTTTCCAGCGCGATAGCAAACGTGTATACACAATCGCACCAAACGGCAGGTATCGGGCTTATAAAGAATTCGTTTGTAAAAACTCCTGAATTTAAGCAATTGTTCGATGGCGATTCCAATGTTATTGAAAAACTGAACTTAGCGCAGTTTACTAACTATTTAGGTATTGGAAAAATAGTTTATTCATATAGGAAAGGAACATTGGCATCAGGCACGACGGTTTGTAATGCCGCGCTTAATATGAATATAATTTCTGCGAAAGACAAGACAATAACGCAAAGCTTTACCATAACTAATGCGAATGGCAATGGCGTAACAGAATCGCAGGCTAAAGACGATGCTTTTCAAAAACTCCTTAATATTTATTCAACTGACCATGTGTCTCTGTAATTAATAGCAAATGAATAAACTGACATTGTTGCTTTTCGTGCTTTTTATCCCGCTTTATTCCTTTTCCCAAACGGAACTCGATAAATCACTAAATAATATCAGTACTGATTTGTCGGAAAAACTAAAAGCTATTAACAAGAAAAAATTAGTTGTTCTGTACATCACCGATATTAATAAAACACAAACCAACACCGGAAAATACCTTGCCGATGCTGTTTCTTTAGATGTATTGAACAATCCAGGAGGTTTTCAGGTGTTCGACAGAGATAATCTTGATGCCATTACCGGCGCCAAAAAACTAATTGCCGAAGGATATATTGATGCAGCCCGGGCAAAAGAATTGGGCCAGATATTATCCGTTGAAGTTATTATTGTGGGTACGTATACAGTATTAAGCAACAGCATTAAACTTACGCTAAAGGCCCTTGATGTAAGCAGCGGATTTGTAATTGCCGGTTCGGCCAGGGATTTACCGCTTGATGCCGATACCAGGGCATTGCTTTTGCCGGCCAGTTCTGTTGCCATTGAGGATACTACCATTAAACACACCAATCGCAGGGCAAATACCAATACCCCCTGTACATCGGGCAATGGCTCGCTAAGGATATTGAACCGCACCCCCGGCGGCATACAGGTAATTGTTTCGGATGTAAAAGTAGACCTGATCAACAACCGGATGAGCCGTTATGAATTAACCTATATTGCCGGAAGCGCATCGGAGGTTGTACCCGAACTACGGCCGGGTATGTATTATGTTTGTTTGATAGACCCGAACAATAACGGTTTCGGTAATCCGGTTATGCAAACCAAACGAATTGTGGTGGAAGGGTGCAAGCAGGGGCAGATATCTTTTTAATACACTTCTTATTCTCCCCAATAGTTATAATAACGGAGGAAATAATAGGCTACCAGGTCTGCAAAGCGTTCCACTTTTATAATTTTTTATATAGCCCCCGGCATCATAAAAGGGGTATCTTCTCACCTCAAACCGTAAGGAGCACCGCCACTGGTATATAGCCTGTAATAAACGAAAATTCATTATCCGGTGTGGCCCCGGCTACCTGTTATTTTGCGCAAAAACCCTGATCGTTTTTAAATACCGGCTTACATAATACCCCTTAAAAGTAGTTTCGGTAACGCCGGGATGCTTCCCTGAAGATGAATGGATAAACCGGATACTGTCGCCCCCGGCCGACGAAATGATGCCCATGTGGCCTGGTTTTCGCACACAGCTGTCTGATCCTGTAAAAAGTATAAGGTCGCCGGGTTTGGCATCTTTTAGTCGTATTTGGCGGTGTACAAAAGTGAAATCAACCGAGGCGCGGGGAACGGGAATATCAAAATGATTAAACACATAAGCAATAAATCCCGAGCAATCAAAACCCTCCAGCGGATCGGTGGAGGCATATTTATAGGGGATTCCTTTAAGGGAATTGGCAAAATCCAACAATTCCTGCGGGGTAGTGTTTCCTGGTGAAATGCTGGTAACGAAGCCGGCGCTGTCGGGCGTTGCCAGCATGATATAGTTATGCCCGTTAGCTGATGATCCATCAATTATAAAGGTAGGTTTTTCGGGCTTTTTACAGGACAGAAAAACTGCAAACAATATATAATACAACACTTTACGGCGCATATATAGGGTATGCAAACATCCGGCCAGTAATGCTACGGTACTTAGTTTAATATACCACCAAACGGGTATTGTGCTGCCTTTTTATTACAGATAGTTTTGATGGGAACTTAAATACCATCCACCCATGAAAAAGAACTATACTGTTATACCCGCTTTTTTATTTTTAATTATTGCTTTTACAGCTTGTAAAAAAACCAATCCCGGCCCAACCGGCGGCAATACCAATAATTATGGCGACCCGCTGATTGCCGAAAGCAGCGGCTGGAAACGGGTTGGATCTGTTGCAAACAGTAATAAATACACTGATCAGTTAGCCGTAAACCAAATGACGGGCTACGACCTCACTGTTACCGGCAGCAAAATACAGGTGCTTTACAGCGAAGATAAATTTGAAGGCGGGGATAAGTTTTCGTTTTACCATAAGGCTTCGCTTATCGAGGGCAGCAGCACCAGTCCCGTAGTTGCCGAAATTGTGAATTTCCCGGCGTTTAACATCAAACCCACTTTGTTTAGCTACCGCCCCGTTTTCAGGCCGGGGACATTCAACATGGAGACAATGCGGTTTTCGCATAATGCCATCGACCCATTTAACAAAATAGAATTGTTGGACGAAGCTACAAATAGCATAACCAATCAGCATCCTTTTTTTGATGCGAGTTTAAGTGCAAAAATGCTGCCCAACGGTGATATTTTAGCCGGTGATATTAATTATAATGCCCTTTGCGAATTGGATTATTATAACCGCGCAACCAACACCTGGAAATATATAAACCAAAGCGCCGGCGATTCGCAGTGGCACATTGCCTATACGCCTTTTTTGCTGGATGACGGGCAGCTACTTGCATTTCGCCTTTACAGCAAAACGGGTAAGGCCTTTTTGTCGGTTGCTGATTTTGTTTATACTGCCGCTTTCCCCGCCGCACCGTATGCTGACCGTTTTGATGAGGAGCATCCGGAATATGCGCCAACAGGTTATGATGGCGTAAAACCACAATACGCAGGCAGTACCATTGTAGCGGGTTATATTACCGCAGGCAACAGCGTTACCGTCGTATTGCGTTACCAGGATAATGTTAACAAGGCTTATTCCATAAGCGCCTATAAATGGACGGAAGGTGCAACTTCCCTGCAAAAATTGTACAGCGCCGTACCCATTTCAACTGGGCTGGGCGATATGCTGACCAAACGCGACCAAACAGGCTGCAATGCCGATGGCAGCATTTATGCCTTGCTGAATGTTAACCAAACCTACCAGTTAACCATTGCCGGCGCAGGTGGCGAAAAAAGCTACGGTGCCTTTAGCACCAACACCCCTAACCAGCGCTATGCTGTAACGCTAAACTGCCTGCGGAACATTAACGGCGTTTACTATGCGGTGGCCACGCCCACTTACGGAGGGAATGATTATTTAGGGCAGCATTTGGATGTGGTGAAGCTGGTGTTGTAAACAGACCGGATAAATACGGCTATATTATTCCTCGATAATGGTTTACTATTTCGCCTGTGGTTATTAATTATAACTCAAACTAATGATATATTAGCGCATTGCCAAAACCGCCTATGCGTCTAAAACAAAAACTTCCGGTAAGTTACCTGCTATTTACTTTTAATGGCCGTTTGTCTAAAGGTACTTATTGGCTGGCCTCATTATTTTATTGGTGCACGTTTTATGTGTTATACAACGTTTTGCTGTGTGCATTTGGCGAAGGTGCTACCTTCTTTTTGTACCCTTTATTGTTTTGGATAATTGTCGCTACCTCCATTAAGCGGTTGCACGATCAAAATTACCCGGGTTATTGGCTGCTTGTTGCTATAATACCGGTATTGGGCCCCTTGTGGCTGATATGGCGATTGGGATTCAAAAAAGGTAATTACGCAGTTAATGCTTACGGTTCCGTACCAGGTTCGGCAGCTGATTATTTGAAAAACGATAATGGTAAGCAAATACCTCATTTAAAAACTGATGAACGGATTATTGACGATGTAACTAAATTGAACCCGGTGCTGGTAAGTAAAATTGTAAGGCCGGCATCCGTTGAAGAAGTTTGCGAACTTGTTAAAAATACCGCAGGATCAATTTCGGTAGGTGGTGGCCGTTTTAGCATGGGCGGGCAAACCGCGAGTCCGCATAGTTTGCATGTCGACATGCGGGGTATGAACGATGTGCTGGAGTTTTCGGTAGCTGACAGGTTGATTAAAGTGCAGGCTGGCATCCGCT
>JABDBM010000082.1 GCA_013288685.1 Bacteroidota bacterium
TTATCATTGGTGGTGCTGTAGCTTTCGCGGCTGGTTGCAGCAAATCCATTGTCGAACGTTTGCGTGGTTGAAATAGGGAACGATAACTGCGGTCCTACCAAAAAGCTAAAAGATGGCGACAGTCGCAGCTTGGCCAGCAAAGGAACATCAATATAGTTGTTACGCTGGGTGTAATTGCCATCGGAACCTTGTGATGTAAACCCTTTTTGCGAGTATAACACCTCGGGTGCAAATGATAATGGATACACAATAGGAACATCAAGGGTAAGACCTGCGTTAAAACCTACCAGGCCGCCTGTGCTATAATCTGAATTGTAGGCATCAATTGTGTTGGCAAGGTTTACACCGCCGGTAATACCAACCCTAACCTTATAAAACTCATCAACCCGGTGCCCCTGTGTACGTCTTACTCTGCGGGGACCATAATAACCCTGAGCGCTTACGGAGCCTGCTATCATTAGGCCACATATAGCTAAAAAGAGAATTTTTTTCATTTCGTTTTCGTTTTAATATAATTCATAGAGTAAAAAATTAAACAAAGGTTTAAAGCTAAATTTAGATTTAAGTTACATTTGAACCATGTTACTACTTAAAACCCGCTTTAAATACGCCTTAGTTATCATCTTAAACCTTACTTTAAGTAATGTGTTTGCGCAAAAGGAAGATTTTATACAATCCTTAAACCATCAAAACCACTGGGTAGATTCGGTATTCCGCAAAATGAATAAGAAAAAACGGATAGCCCAGCTATTTTTTATCCGCGCCAATACCGATAAAGGACAGGCCTATGAAGACTCAGTTGCCAATGTAATAAAGGACGAACAGGTAGGTGGCCTGGTATTTTTTCAGGGCGGCCCGGTACGCCAGGTGCAGCTTATTAACAAATACCAAAAGCTGGTAAATATTCCTTTGCTTATCGCGATGGACGGCGAATGGGGCGCCGGTATGCGGCTGGATTCCACCATCTCCTATCCATTCCAGATGACCTTAGGTGCTGTGCAGGATAACACCCTCATTTATAAAATGGGGCAACAGGTGGCGTATGATTTTAAGCGATTAGGCATACACATGAACCTGGGTCCCGATATGGATATAAACAATAACCCCAATAACCCTGTAATTAACTACCGCTCGTTTGGCGATAATAAATACAACGTGGCCGCAAAAGGCATAGCTTATATGAAGGGTATGCAGGATGGCGGCTTGTTAACCACCGCCAAACACTTCCCCGGCCACGGCGATACCAATGTCGATTCGCATTTGGACTTGCCCTTGCTGCCCTTTACCCGCAAAAGGCTCGATTCGTTAGAAGAATACCCTTTCCGCGAAGCCATAAAAGCGGGGATCAGCGGCGTAATGATAGCTCACATGGATATTCCGGCATTGGATAGTACCAGGCATGTACCCTCTACCCTATCGCGGCCAATTATTACAGGCGTGTTAAAAGATTCGTTAGGGTTTAAAGGTTTGGTAGTGTCTGATGCGATGGAGATGAAAGGTGTAGTAAAATACTTCCCCAATGGCGAGGCTGATGTGAAGGCCTTTTTAGCAGGCAACGATATCATTGAATTATCCGAAAATTCGGCCAGGGCAATAAAACTAATCAGGAAGGCCATCCGCAAGAAACAAATAACAACTGAAGAGTTTGAAGGCCGCATAAAAAAGGTGCTGGCCGCCAAATATTGGGCCGGGCTAAACCATTATCACGAAATTTCTGCAAGCGATTTAACAGAGGATTTAAATCGCGCACCGGCAAAGCAATTGGTACAGCAACTGAGCGATGCAGCGGTAACCGTCATAAAAGGCGATGCGGGGGCACTGCATCTCAACCCTCTTTTAAAAACCGCCATCATCAGTATTGGTGTTACCAGGGAAACGGTCTTCCAAACAGAGCTGTTCAAATGGTACCCTAACAGTACGTCGTTTTTGGTGGGAAAAACTGCCCCCGAAGCCGAGCTAAACGCCCTGTTACAAACCCTTAAGCAATACGACCAGGTTTACATCAGCATAAACGATACCCGCCTGCGCCCGGCAAGCAAACTGGATTACAGCAACGATGTAAAAAACTTTATTAGCGAGGCGGCGGCGCGCAACAATACCGTGATAAGTGTTTTTGCAAACGCCTATACCATAGCCAACCTGCCCGGTGTTGAAAAGGCCGGTGCATTGCTGGCCTGTTACCAAATGACAGACGAACTGCAACGCTCGGCGGTTAAAGTGATCACCCGTCAGCTAAATCCAACAGGCCGACTGCCCGTTACCGTTAATAAAATTTTTACAACCGGGCTAAGGGTGGGGTTGTGATTTTGTTGTAACGTGGGAAAGTTGAAATGTTGAAATGTTGAAAAGTTGCCAGGAATAAGGATCGGAGAAACATTACAACTTTCCAACTTTTCAACATTACAACAGATTGGTAACAACATTTTTTTACCATTTCCCGCAGAAAATTATTTACTTTTAATTTCACGTTAGTTTAGCGTTAATAAAAATACTTAATCCAATTATTTTAATTCACCCGTTAGCTCCCGCACAATGAAAAAACCTATTTCTTACCTAATCATTTTAACTTTAACAGTTTTAGCATTTACCGTTAATGCCCAGGATGTTTCCTTAGGCGTGCGCGGCGGCCTCAGCATCCCCAACTTAAGCTCGGGCAACAGCGACAACCCATTAAATAGCGGTTATAGCTCGCGCGTGGGCGGCGATGCCGGCATTTTTCTTGATTTTAAAATCTCCAACCTGTTTTCATTACAGCCCATGTTAGAGTATTCGCAGCAAGGCGGCAAAAAGAATGGTTTTCAGGCCTTCCCCACACCGCCGCAGGTAGTAGCCCAATACCCCGCAGGCTATGCGCCAACTTATCTGTGGGCCACCTTTAACAATATGTCCAAAATCAACTACCTGATGCTACCTATTTTAGCCAAGTTTGGCTGGAACTTTAAATCGGCTCCGGTACGCTTTTATGTTGATGCCGGACCATTCCTGGCGCTGTTAGCCTCGGCACATCAAATAACATCCGGGTCGAGTGTAGTATATGCCGACGAAAAGCAAACCCAACCTGCAGGTGGCCCCCAATCGTTTGATAATACAACTGATATTAAATCCGATTTACACAGTGCGAATGTTGGCGTGGAAGGTAACATCGGCTTCGCCTATAAAATGAAAAAAAGTGCCATATTTATAGAAGGCGGTTTTAATTACGGTTTTATTAATATACAAAAAGGTACCGCCAACGGCAAAAACAATACCGGTGCCGGAACCGTGGCCATAGGCTATAGTTTTCAGTTATAACTTTAAGACTCAAGACGACAAGAGCCAGGAAGCAAGATGCATGGCGCCCGTTCCTTGATTCTCGCCGTCTTGTTTCTTGTCTCTTAATCTTCACCCTACCAAATGAACAACATCCAAAATCAAAAAATAAGAGCCATAGTTACCGGCGCAACCGGTATGGTTGGCGAAGGTGTAATGCACGAATGCCTGCTGCATCCGGATGTAGAAACGGTATTAATCATTAACCGTAAACCCTCGGGTTTTACCCATCCCAAACTAAAGGAAATTATTCATGCTGATTTTTTCGACATTTCTCCCATTGCAGATCAACTGGCAGGTTATAACGCCTGCTTCTTTTGTCTCGGTGTTTCGTCGGTTGGAATGAAGGAACCTGAATATACCAAACTCACTTACACCCTAACCATGCATGTGGCCGAAACATTAAGCAAGGTTAATAGCGACATGACTTTTTGCTACGTATCGGGCGCATCAACCGATAGCAGTGAGCAAGGCAAACAGATGTGGGCCAGGGTAAAAGGTAAAACCGAAAATGATTTGATAAAGCTGCCCTTTAAGCAGGTGTACGCCTTTAGACCGGGATACATGCACCCCACCAAAGGTTTAAAAAACACCAACAAATATTATAAATATATAAGCTGGATGTACTCGTTTTTCAGGAAGGTATTCCCGAACACAGTAAGCACCTTAGCCGAATTAGGTTTGGCTATGATAAACGTGGTGCGGTTTGGCTACGATAAAAAGGTATTGGAGGTGAAAGATATTGTGGCACTGGCGGGGGAGGTAGTCTGAACCGTGATTCGTAGGATTTGAGGATTAAAGGATTTTAGTTCGCAAATCAGGGCAATCTACTAATCCTACAAATCAGGGTTCAAACATTCTTGATTCTTATTATCTTGACTCTTGATTCTAAAAAACATGGAAAAGAAACACTACTTCTTAAAACTAATACCCAGTCGCCCAAGCTTCTCGCAGGATATGACACCGGCCGAACGGGCAATTATGCAACAGCATATAGTTTACTGGCGCGGCCTGATGGACCAGGGCATGGTCATAGTTTTTGGCCCGGTAATGGACCCGGCCGGCGTATATGGCATGGGCGTTATAGCTGTTGATGACGAGGATCAGGTGCGCACTTTAATTAATGGCGACCCTGCGAACCAGATAAACAGGTATGAGTATTTCCCGATGCGGGCGATAGTGAAGGAGTGAAATGCCTTAGCTAATAATCCTTTTACCACGTAATTTTTGCAATATAAAATTGGCTTCGGCTTCATCAATGCCATCCGCAAATTTTACCGTTTTCATCCCATAATCAAACCTGATTGTACCACGATCGTTCAGACCAAGACTATTATTTCTTCTATTACCAAACGGGCTCTGCACAACTGGTTCTTCCTGCGCCCTGAAATTGGCAGCCTGATGTAAGTCGTACGTTTTGGCTTTGTAAAATAGAGCGCCACGTTTATCAAGGGTAAGGGCTCCATTGGCAATGGAAATCACTTCCTTACCCGCCAAATTCCACCAAAAAGTACGGACAGCAAAAAAGCCGCCAATCGTCCACCCGCAAAGCCAAACAATTAAAAAAAGACCGGGGATACCGCCACCAGTCAGTACCTCTTTTAACGCAAAAGTTTCGCCTAAAGCCCAACCGCAAAGCCAAACGCTTAAAAATACGAGCACAAATACGTTTCTCTTTGCAGGAATAGTGATGGTAAAGCCATTAAAATCTTCATCAATAACGGCAAGGCCGGCGTAGGGTATTTCCATGATTTAAATTTGGCTAAATATGGTGCTTTTTTTCGAGGCCTGGAAATAATTGCCCCGACGTTTTGTATGGATTAGTTTTATCCACTTGGTGGCGCGATGTTCATAAAGGCAGCAAGCTATCTCGTAAATCGCTTAATGTACCTGCAAAAAACATGGTTACAGATGCAAACCGTTATTTTTACTTAAACATCTTATTATCAATTACTTATTTACAACAAACCAAAAAAAAGTGTTAACCTTTGTAAACCATGATTTTCAATGGTGAAAGGTTATAAAAAGGAAGTTGCATCAATAAGCCTATTAAATTTACAGAATTATTGTAAATTTGAATATGGACGTACAGACTGAAAAAATAGCACTGGCAAAACGCATACTCGAAACAGAGGACGAGGCGGTTCTTCTTCAAATTAAAGAGGTTTTTGACAGCAACGAGAAGGATTTTTGGACCGATTTGCCCGATCATGTCAAGGCAGGAATTGAACGCGGAAGAAAACAGGCTGCCGAAGGGAAATTAACCCCACACGATGAAGTAATGAAAAAGTATGCTAAATATTTATAATATGATATTAGTATTAAAAAAAGGCACCACAAAAAAAGAAATGGACAAGATTTCTGCAAAGTTCCAAGTAGCCAAAGGAGTAGATACAAAAAAATATTGTGGAGTTATTAAATTGAGTGAAGACCCATTGGAGATTCAAAAAAAAATGAGGGATGAATGGGAGTAAATTATTTTATCAATTTTTCCGTTCAGCCAATGCTTTATCAATAATTGCATCAATTTCGTCCCGGCCATAACTTCTGCCAATCCCATTTACATGATCGTTGTATCGTCCGTCTAATTCCTCGAGCCAATCTAAATCGTATTTATCTAATTGTTCTTGCGAGAGTACTTTGCCCTCCGCAATATCCTTATCACTAAGTTGCAGCATTTGGATTTGGGCTTCGGTAAGTTCGTACGGGCCATTGCTTTTTTGGTTTTTGATCATCGTTAATCGCTTTTTTAAATCTAATTTTAAAGTTATCTATCAAACGTTATTTCGTTCAAATACAAATACTCGCCGCCTTCCTTTTTAAAAACATAATTATCCCAAAAATCATCGTCATCCAAAGTGCAATCTGGCTCACGGATATAATCCATATGATCACATTTGGAGATCGGTTTAAAAATATCTACAATCGCTTCTGAATACGCCCCATAATGTTCGTATGGCTCGGCTGGAAAATAGGTCCACTCTAATATCCTATTTTCATCATGCCTGTATACAAAACATTGAAGCATAGCTATTTCGTTTTTGTCAATTGCAAATGAAATCATTAAACAAAACTGTTTGTGGTCGGGGTACATCATATCACAATCCGATGCCCAAAAGCTTCCCATTTGGTAATACTTTTCAGGATAGTGGGTTTTTAATTTAATTGCAAATGGTTCAAAAAACACTTTCTTAATATAGCTTTCATAAGCCGTATTTACAATCACTTTCCGTTCATTCCTAACTAAGGCAGTCAAATGCGAGTGACCGATAAATTCTTTCATATTAGTAGATACAGGAATTTCTATTTCTTTATCAGGATAATTCATACTTTCAAAAAACTTGGTTGTATCCTGAAAAATCGAATCACTAAAAAACCAATCCTTTATTGGTCCTTTTAAACCTAATAGTTGATTCCGAAAAACTACATCAGAATTTTTTTCATCTGTAAAATTATAACCATGAAGAATATTCCATTCGCCGAAGTCAAAATCGCCATAAAAAGAAATCAGAAGATGATGATACAACCCTGCCTCAATACGTTCTTCTATGGATTTATATTGGTATGCTCCACTGTCCAAATAAATTTTTGTCTTTTCGCTTGTTATGCCGGATTGATTCACGCTATACCCTTTTTTAAAATCATCAAACAAATAACCATATTCACTATAGAATTCCGTATTCACCTCCGCAATCGCATACCCGAAAAAACGCTTTCGTTGATCATCAAAAAAACCACCCTTAAAATACTTTAAGACATCGAGATTGAAATGCGGCCTTAACACCTCAAATATTTTTTCTCTTTCAGATTCAAGCAATAAAATAAAGTCTTCAGCCATTGTGATAAATTGGAGTTAGAATATCGTGTAATTGTTGCTAAATTTACTCAATTATGCCTCACACCCCCAACAAATACAACCAAAAATTTCAGCAAGCCCTTGCCCAGCTTAACCCCGAACAACTGGCTGCCGTTAATAAAATGGATGGCCCCGTGCTGGTTATTGCCGGGCCGGGTACCGGCAAAACGCAGATACTGGCTGCCCGTATCGGCAAAATATTAACGGAAACGGATGCCGCCGCGCATGAAATTTTATGCCTCACCTATACCGACGCCGGCGCTGTTGCCATGCGCAAGCGCCTGTTTGAATTTATAGGCCCCGATGCTTACCGGGTTAATATTTACACCTTCCATGCTTTCTGTAACGAGATTATCCAGGAAAACCTGGACTATTTCGGCAAACTGAATTTGGAGTCGTTATCTGACCTGGAATCGGCTATGCTGTTTCGCGAACTGGTGGATGATTTTGCTAACGATCATGCGTTAAAGCGTTTTACCGGCGATATTTACTATGATGCCCCGCGGTTAAAAAGTCTTTTTTCGGATATGAAAAAAGAAAACTGGAACCAGGAGATGATAAACGAAGCTGTGGCTCAATACCTGGAAGAATTGCCGCAGCGCGAGGGCTTCTTTTACAAACGAGCCAACGGCCCTAAAGGGATCAAGGCGGGCGACCCCAACCAGGGGAAAATTGACAAGGCTACCGAAAGCATGCAAAAACTGCTGGCGGCCGTTGCAGAATTCGCCAACTTCGATGCGAAGATGAAAGCGCGCGGTCGTTATGATTACGACGATATGATTCAGTGGGTGCTTAAAGCTTTCCGCGAAAGCGAAGAATTATTGCGCCGTTACCAGGAGCGTTACCAGTATATTTTGGTTGACGAGTTTCAGGATACCAGCGGTTCGCAAAATGAGTTGCTAAAATTTATCCTGAACTATTGGGAAACGCCTAACGTTTTTGTGGTGGGTGATGATGACCAGTCTATCTTCAAATTCCAGGGCGCTAATATGAAAAACATTCTCGATTTTGCCAGCGACTATGTAAGTACCCTTCACACGGTAGTTTTAAAGCACAACTACCGGTCGAATCAGCATATTCTTGATATTTCAAAAGCGCTCATCAACAACAATAAAGAGCGTTTAACCACACAACTACAGCTGGATAAAAACCTTAGGGCGGCACATCCGCGGTTTGAGAAGTTAGTGGTGATGCCAGAGATCAACGAATATGAAAACCCGGGCCATGAATTAGTAGATGTAGCATTGCGCATAAAACAACTGTTAGACGATGGAACCGAACCGGGCGAAATTGCGGTTATTTATCGCAACCACAGCCAGGTGGAAGAATTGGTGCAATACCTCGATTCGCAGCGTATAGCCGTTAATACCAAAAGAAAAATCAATATTTTAACTTTGCCTTTTGGTGAAAAGATCATTAATATCCTGCAATACCTTGCCATGGAGCTTGATTCGCCTTATAGCGGCGATGAGCTGTTATTCGAGATTTTGCATTATGATTTTTTTGATATTGCACCTATTGAAATAGCCAAAGCATCCGTCGCGGTAGCAAAAGAAAACTACACAACGTCAAATAATAATCAGCCAAAAACTTCGCTGCGCCATTACATAAGCCAAATGCGTGTTCCGGCGCAGGCCGGATTATTTGATCCGCCGCAAAACCAGGCCATGAAGTTTTTAATAAACGACATTGACGAACTGTTAACATTTACGGCCAGCAACACCCTGCAACAGCTTTTTCAGCAGGTGATTGCCAAAATGGGTATTCTTAAATATATTATGAAACAGCCCGAAAAGGGTTGGTTTATGCAGGTGCTCACCAGTTTCTTCGATTTTTTGAAGGATGAAAGCCGCAAAAATCCGGATATAAAACTGAGCGATCTGCTGGCCACCATTAAGCTGATGAGGGATAACGGAATCAGGATGGATTTGAATAAGGTCATATTCTCTGACAATGGCATCAACTTTTTAACCGCCCATGGCTCAAAGGGGCTCGAATTTGAAAACGTGTTCCTGATAGGCTGCAGCAAAAAAATATGGGACGGCAAGGGCCGCAATTATGGTTTCAGCTACCCGGACACCCTTACGCAGTCGGCTGATGACGATATCGCTCAAAAAGAAGAATCGCGCAGGCTGTTTTATGTGGCTATTACCCGTGCCAAGCAATGCCTGCATATCTCCTACGCTAACACCGACAGAGGTGGCAAGGACCAGGAAGCATCACAGTTTGTAAGCGAAATTTTAGCCGATACCGATTTACAAGTACAGCACCCCAAAGTAAGCGCGGGTGATATGGTTAATTTTCTGGCCGTTCAGTTCAGCGAAACCGACTATCCAAAAATCGACCTGTTGGACAAAAATTACATTGACCAGTTGCTGCAAAACTATACCCTCTCAGCAACGCATTTAAGTAATTATTTGGATTGTCCGCTGCGGTTTTATTTCCAGTGTTTAATCAGGGTGCCGTCGGGTAAAAGTCCATCGGCTACGTTTGGGCAGGCGGTGCATTGGGCATTAAACAAGGCTTTCAGATATTTGAAGGATAATGGTAACGAGTTCCCTTTAACTGATGATTTTATGCGGGAGTTCCGCTGGTTTATGTATCGCAACCGCGATTCGTTTACCAAAGAGGAATTTAAACTAAGAATGGATTACGGCGAAAAAATATTGCCCGATTATTATGACCTTAACATTGAAGTTTGGAACAAAATTGCCGTTACTGAACGTAGTATAAAAAATGTGGAAGTACAGGGCGTACCCATAAAAGGCAACCTGGACAAGGTTGAATTTATAGGCAAACACGCCACCGTGGTTGATTATAAAACCGGCAAAGTAAAAAATGCCAAAAACAAACTGTTGCCGCCTGACGACAAACAACCCAACGGCGGCGATTACTGGCGGCAGGCAGTTTTTTATAAAATATTAATTGATAACGACCACAGTCTTGATTGGGAAGTTGTAAGCACTATATTTGAGTTTGTAGAGCCAGTAAGCGAGGGCGAATACTATAAAGAAAAAATAGCCATTACGCCACAGGATACCGAAACCGTAACCGGCCAGATAAAAACCGTTTACGAAAAAATTATGGCGCACGATTTTAACACCGGTTGCGGCAAAAAAGAATGCGACTGGTGCCATTTTGTAAAAAGCAACTTTAAGCAGGTTGGCGGCGTATTGAAGGAAGAGGAGGAAGAAGAAGGCTGAAGTCCAATGTAGAGACGCGATACTCGCGTCTCCCGCAGACAGGTAAACGACATAATGGAAAATATTTATCGTTGAAATAAATGATTGAAGACGCGAGTATCGCGTATCTACAGAAAAACATATGGACGACAGGTACCGTAATAAATATCGCATTTCATCCGCTCGTTTAGACGGATGGGACTACGGCTCTAACGGCATGTATTATGTAACGATATGCACTAAAGACCGTGGTAGATATTTCGGTGACATAGAACGCGATACACCAAGCCTCAGTATCCCAGACGCGGGTATCGCATTTCTACAGGCAACGGAGATTGGCAAGGTTGCATTGAACAACTGGCTTGGCATACCAGTTTTCCACCCCTATGTTGAACTGGACGATTTCATCATTATGCCGGATCATATCCATGGCATTTTATGCATTGAGAAACCTGATAAAACAACCTGGGAGAAAAATAAATTTGGTTCGCAAAGTAAAAACCTTGCATCAATTCTACGGGGATATAAATCATCAATTACAAAACATTCAGAAACGAATGACATTGAATTCTGCTGGCAACCCCGGTATTATGATAGAGTTATCAGAGATCAAAAGGAATATCAAAACATAAAAAATTATATTCGGGATAATCCTGATCAATGGTTTTTAAATAAAAACGATTTTGACAATTTGTTTAAACCGTAGTATTTGCACAGGACGTCCTGCATGTCGCTTACCTGGCTAATGGGAGACGCGAGTATCGCGTCTCTACAGAAAAGGTATTTTGAGAAAACAACCGTCCTTGCGCAAATGGATGTAGAGACGCGATACTCGCGTCTCCCGCAGACAGGTAAATGACATAATGGAAAAAATGCAGGTTTGATACGCATAGTTCACAGACGCGAGTATCGCGTCTCTACAGAAAAAATCAAAATACAAACAATGAGATACTTATTCCTCACCATCCCTCTATTTTTCACCATCGCGGCAAGTGCCCAAACCACCATTAAACAAGATGCCGGCATTGCGCAAATGGTGGATGAGGTATCATCAAAAAATATTGAAGCCAACATCCGCAAGCTGGTGAGCTTTAAAAGCCGCCATACGCTGAGCGATACCACCAGCAAAACCGAAGGCAGCGGTGCCGCGCGCAACTGGATAAAGGCCGAAATGGAAAAATATGCGGCCGAATCGCATGGCAGGATGACGGTGCAGTTTGACACGTTTACTCAGCCCAAAGGCGAACGGATTGACAAACCTGTGCATCTCAAAAATATCCTGGCCACTTTAAAAGGTACCGACCCTAATGATACCCGGGTTTACATCGTATCGGGCCATTACGATTCGCGGGTTAATGACGTAATGAACCCCAACGCGGTTGAGCCTGGCGCTAATGATGATGCCTCCGGCACAGCAGTATCTATGGAACTGGCACGGGTAATGGCAAAAAGGTCGTTTCCGGCTACTATTATATTCATGAGTGTAGTGGGCGAAGAGCAAGGGCTTTATGGTTCAACCAATGTGGCTAAACGTGCCAAAGCCGAAAACTGGAATGTGGATGCCATGCTGAATAATGACATTGTAGGCAACACGCACGGCATGGAAACTGATTTAAAGGATAACCGCAGCGTTCGTGTTTTTAGCGAGGGCGTGCCATCGGTAGCTGCCGACAACAAACGACAGGTTGCAGGCTTAATAAGCCTGGGAGGCGAAAATGACAGTCCATCGCGCGAGCTGGCCAGGTATGTAAAAGAAATTGGCGAACGCTATGTTGACCAACTGGATGTAAAACTCATTTACCGTCGCGACCGTTACCTGCGCGGTGGCGACCACGTACCATTTTTGCTGCAAGGCTTCACTGCGGTACGTTTCACCGAAATGAACGAGGATTTTAACCGTCAGCACCAGGATATCCGCACCGAAAAAGGCGTCGACTATGGCGACCTGCCTGATTTTGTAGATTTTAACTATGTACAAAAAGTAGCCCGCATGAACCTTTCGGTATTGGCCAACTTAGCCTCGGCCCCAGCCGAACCCCAAAACGTTGGCATAGTAACCAGCGGCTTAACCAACAAAACCCAACTAAAATGGGAAGCACCAAAAGCCGGCAAAAAACCGGCAGGCTATTATGTGCTGATGCGCGAAACCGTTAGCCCTTATTGGGAAAAGAAGTTTTATGTAACGGATACTACGGCCACATTAGCTTATTCAAAAGACAATTACTTTTTTGCAGTGCAATCGGTAGATGCTGATGGGCACGAGAGTTTGCCGGTGTATCCGAAGCCGGTGAGGTAGAGAGTTTAGAGATTGGAGATTGGTAAAAACGATAAAGACTTAGGATGTTTAAAATACTTCTTAAGTCTAAATCCTATGCACCTTCTTCCAGACTAACCTCTAATCTCCAACCTCTAAACTCTACTTGACGCTCTTCTTCAACACAATTAAATACCCGCCTACAAATACTATCAGTGCAATGGCCAGGCTTATCCAGGTATCCTTGGTAAGCATTTCCACTGTAATTTTAGGCATAGTATCGCCTTTATGCATATCCTGTTTAAGTGCTTGCAAGGCCAGCATGGGGTGCGAATAGGGGAACGCATAAGCGTATTTCCAGTTGTTGCCGGCCAAAATTACGCCGGTTATGGTTAGTACAAAGCCTATGCCCATCGGCTTTAAAAAGTCGCGGAACAAAAGACTCATTAAAAACTGTATGGATAATATCCCCAATGAGGATAGGAATAGTTTAAAATACAACTGTGCTAAAATACCCGCAGCATTATAGTCGCTAAATTTTAATGCCGGTTTCAATACACCCAACAGGTTACCAAAACCTACCGTGAAAAGTACAAACAGCGTTAAACATAAAAACACCAGGAAAAAGGCATAAAAATACTTGGCTGCGAACACCGATAGTTTTGATATAGGCAGGCTGAACAGCGTTTTCCAGGTATCGGCCTTATGTTCAATACTGTTTACCGAATAAGCAATAAAAACTATCAGCATGGGCAGCAACAGCGAGCCCATAACCGCCAAAATAGCGCCTGCAAACTGTAGCCAAAGCATCATTCCAGGTGCTTTAGCCAGTTCGTCGCTTTTGCTAAAAAATCCAACAAAAAGCAGCAAACAAAGCAGCAGCGGTAACAATACGGCACTCCAAAACCCCATGGTTTTGCGGGTTTTATAAAACTCCGACCGGAACGATAATATAAATCCTTTCATGGCTTTCAGGCGTTTTGGGTGATGTCTAAAAATAATTTTTCGAGGTCCTTTTGCTGCTTGTTAATGCTGTAAATGGTATACCCGTTTTGGTTCAATAAGGTGTTAAGTTCGCCCATTTGCTGTTTGGTGGTAAAAGGAACATATAAATGATGCTCGTTAATCTCGGCCACGGTAAAATTATTGCGTGTTAAAAAGTTAGCGGCATCTACTGTATTTTCGGTTTCAATTTGAACAAGCGGTTGACTCAGCGCTGCCAAATCATCAATACTGCCCTGGAATAGTAGTTCACCATTATTGATAATGCCTACGTGGGTAGCCATACGTTCTACCTCAGCCAGTAAATGGCTCGATATAAAAACTGTTTTGTTGTGTTCCTTTACCAGCTTAATCAGTAACTCGCGCACTTCAATAATGCCATTAGGATCAAGGCCGTTGGTGGGTTCATCTAAAATAAGCAGTTTAGGGTCTGATAGCATCGCTAAAGCAATACCTAAACGTTGTTTCATCCCCAGCGAATATTGTCCGGCTTTTTTATGGGCGGCATTGGTTAAATGCACCAGGGTAAGCATTTCATCAACGCGCGTTGCCGGTATCTCCAGCAACAATGCCCTGTTCAATAAATTCTCACGACCGGTTAAATGCAAATAAATGGCAGGCTGCTCAATCAATGAGCCAATTTGCGACAGGATGCTGATACGGTTACTTTTCAGCTCCTTATCAAAAATATGAATGCTGCCCTCCTGCGTTTGAAGCAGGTTGAGCAGCAGTTTAATGGTAGTGGTTTTGCCGGCGCCGTTGGGGCCTAAAAAGCCGTAGATGCTACCTTCGGGCACCTGTAAAGCTAATGACTTAACAACGGTTTGATGGCCAAAGGTAAAGGTTAGGCCCTGTGTGCTAATTACCATACTTTTTCTTTAGCTATAGCGCAAACTGTTTTAACCAGACTAACGCTTTTGTAGAAAAGTGAGGTGGCTTGCACCGATGTACCTACAATAACTTGTTTTTTTTGTTGAAGTTCATGACTAACACCCATAATTAAGGCAAACATAACCGGTACCAGTAATAATATGAATGGATTTGAATTTGAAACCAACTTTTTCATTGTCTTGTGATTTTGATGACACAAAGAAACATCAAAGGTTTAACCCGCTAAAATGTATTAGACCAACACACCCTATTTATAGATGAACCCCTGTTTAACGCCAATTGCCTGTTCATCGGGTTTTTTAACCTGTTTATCGGTAAACGGAGCGGCTATATATAAAATATGCCACATAAAGCCATCAAAATATTAATTTAGGAGCCAATGAAACAACGCTGGCAAATTTTTTGGCATGCCTTTATCTGGATTCTGTTAATAGGGTTCTTTATGTTTTTGGCTGCCAGCAACACCAAAATGACGCTGAGCGAAGTGCTGATTATTTTGTTGTACGCCGTTATTGATCTTAGCGTATTTTACGTCAACTATTTGGTTCTGATCCCGCTTTTTTTAGATAAAAAACGATACTGGATCTACGCTATCGGCATATTAATCACTATTGTTTTATTTGGCTTAGGAAAATACGGCCTGGCACTTGTTTTCAGGCAATATGTATTGGTACACGGTAAGGAAATAACCGGTTTTGCCGCGTTTTTCCTGAGCACTGTTTTTACCAACCTTTGCTTTCTGTTCTTAAGCGCGGTATTAAAATTTACGCTCGATTGGTTTTTGAACGAACGCATCCAACGCGACCTCGAAAATCAGCGATTAAGCGCCGAACTGGCTTTTTTGAAATCGCAAATCAACCCACACTTTTTATTCAATTCGCTAAATAGTATTTACTCTTTGGCCTACCAACGCTCGGAAACTACACCCGAAGCCATCCTGAAGCTATCCGAAATTATGCGCTACATGCTGTATGAATGCAACGACAATAAGGTTGATTTGACTAAAGAGCTTCAGTATTTACAAAATTACATCGACCTGCAAAAAATACGTTTTGGCAACCAGGCTTTTATTGATTACAAGGTTGATGGCATTGTCCAAAACCAAAAGATTGTGCCGCTGCTGTTGATCGCTTTTATTGAAAATGCGTTTAAACACGGCGTAGCCAATAACCCGCTCACCCCTATCCGTTTATTAATTGATGTTGATGCGGGGCATCTGCACTTTTACATACAAAACAAAAAACATACGAATAACCGCGACGAAGTTGGAGGTATCGGCCTTAATAATGTAAAACGGAGGCTTAATTTATTGTATCCCGGAAAATATAATTTGGAAATTCGGGACGAAACTGATACCTATACCGTTGAATTATCATTAGTTTTATAGCCATGATCAGATGTATTATAGTTGACGACGAGCCCCTGGCCCTGCATGTGCTGGAAGATTATATGTCAAAGATCCCCTTTTTGCAATTGGTAAAGGCTACAACCAATCCTATCGAGGCCCTAACTTTAGTGCAGGAAGGTAATGTTGACCTGGTATTCCTTGACGTGCAAATGCCCGAATTAACCGGCATTCAGTTTCTGCGCATAGCCAACGGTAAAGCCAAGGTTATTTTAACTACCGCCTATCCCCAATACGCATTAGAGGGTTATGAGCTGGATGTAATTGACTACCTGCTAAAACCCATCGCGTTCGACCGTTTTTTTAAATCGGTGCAAAAAGCTCAAACCGTGTTGCAACCCCCAACCGCCGCGGCCGCCAAACCGGTACAAACCGAGCCTGTACAACAACACGACTTTCTGAGCGATTTCATCTTTGTAAAAACCGAGCATAAAATTCAAAAGGTATATCTTAATGACATCCTGTTTATAGAAGGATTAAAAGATTATATTTCCATCTTCACAACTGCCGAGCGTATTATCACCCTGCAAAATATGAAGAAAATGGAGGATGCCCTGCCGGTAAGGCATTTCATCCGTGTACATAAATCCTACATCGTATCCATCAATAAAATAGACAGCATTGAGCGCAGCCGTATTTTTATTGGGGATAAGGTTATCCCTGTAGGTGATACTTATCGTGAAGACTTTTTTAAGATTGTAGATGGGAAGAATATTTAGCCCCCCGGCCCCCTAAAGGGGAGTGAAAAGAGCGGATCGGTGTTACATCTTTACTGGTTTAACCGTAAATCCTTTAAGCCGCAGTTGATTAATCAACCCGAATTCACCTGCTAAATGAAAAGCTTGTACCGCGATAAATGCTGGCTGTTTTTTTATAATACCAGGCAATTTCTCCATCCATTTTAAATTCCGGTTCTTAACCATTACATCTTTTTCCGCCATCGTAAACTCTTTATCCTGATACATTACCAAATTGTAAATACGCTCCACATCTTGCTGCCGATAGGCCTGCTGATAATCGTCAATATTTTTTCGGGCGACGTCCATTTTGCGCAGGCAAAAAAGCAGGTGTTTTTTTTGCGTGGACATTGGCGTATTGAAAAATAAATCGAGATTAAAATCCATTGTTTCTAATCCAATCAACTCGCCGCCGCTTTTTCGCTGTTCATTCTGCAAATAGTTTTGCATTCCAGGATTGGTTTTTGTAATTTTTTTTGGTGTGATAGCAACCAAAATATATTGTTCAAGCGCGGCTGGTTTCCAATTGTCTATCCAGTCTATTCGTTGTCCAAAAAAAGCCTTCACCCCGGTTTTAACCGAGTCATATTCTTCTATTGTGAAAATTTTATCAAGCGTGTTATCCTGTAAGTGCATTGCAGCACTCATTTTCCTTGCAATCGAAGAATCAATAATCGCCTCGTCTACCAACAATTTACAAGTTTTCAGCTTCTCGCCGATAAGAGATAAACTATCAACAAAATTTTTACCTTCGAAATAATAGGTGGCAAATAAATAAGATGGCGCAGTTAAGCCATTACCACTTATTTCCCAAAGTAAACTGTTATTTGAAGATGCTGTAGAACTTTTTTTAGTTTGACCACAGGAAACGTTGAATAGCACAACAAAAATTAACAACACCAACCAGCTTTTCTTCATAATTTATGCTTGATTGATGGCGACTTTTATCCTGTTTTCAGCTTCCTTAACCACTTCATCAACCGGCCGGCCACCTGGCTCTATCGGCTCCAGTACTTCCCAGGTCATGCGTTCAAAGGTACTTATCGGGTAGTATCCATATTGCGTCATCCGCCACGAATTGTTAATGGCTATGGGCACCAGCAACGCCTCTGGGCATTTTTTTAAAATGGTAGCAATTCCGGCAGACTGGAAAGTTTTCACCTCACCATCTTTTGAGCGTGTGCCTTCCGGAAAAATTACCGCCGACCATTTTTTCTCTTTCATCCTATTGGCCAGCTTCACTATTTCGCCGATGGATTGGCGGGGGTCATTACGATCGATATTGGCGGCGCCGCCGTATTTTAAATTGAACGATATGGATGGGATGCCTTTGGTGAGTTCAATTTTGGAGATAAATTTAGCGTGATATTTGCGCAGGTAATAAATAAGCGGTGGTATATCGGCCAGGCTTTGGTGGTTAGCTACAAAAATCATGGGCCTGCCGATTGGCAGGTTTTGTTTATTAATAAAAATAACCTGGTTGCCTGCTAAATAAAAGGTACGCAACAAAAAAAGGTTTAATATATCAACCACTCGCTTATGGGCAGCATAACCAAAAAACTTATAGCTTATCCATTGCAATGGCTGAAAAATAACCAGCACCAAAAAAAAGGCAATGGCTACCAAAGGCGCTAAAAAATACCCGAAAAACTTTCTCATAAATGATACAAATGTATATTTTTTCGTGATATTCTATTACAAAACCTATGCAACTCAATCAACTTAAACCAACTTCCCCTCTACCAATAACAACTTCACTTTTAAAATCGCTGCTACTGTCATCGCATCAGTAATCTCCCCCCGGCAAACCATTTGGTAAACTTCTTCAAAGGGTACTTTATTTACAATTAACTGCTCGGTGTCTTCCGGCTCGGCCTCAAATTGAGCCAGGCCGCGGGCCAGGTATATAATGCTCAACTCATCGCTAACAGAATTAGATAGATGGATTCTTATTAATTCGCTCCAGTTTTCAGCCTTTAACCCGGTTTCTTCCAGCAATTCGCGTTTTGCTGATGCCAGGGGATCGGTGCCAACTATTCCACCGCCTTCAGGCATTTCCCAACTGTATTGGCCTAAGGCAAAACGGAATTGGCCAACCAAATAGGTGTTCATTTCATCATCCAGCGGCAAAACGCCGATGGCCACATTTTTAAAATGAATCTTACCATAAATACCCGGATTGCCCGATGGGTTAAGCACCTGGTATTCGGTTAAATTAATCCAGGGGTTATCATATATCTCTTTTTCGGAAGTTATTTTCCAGGGGTTTTCTTCGGGATGGTACATGGGGTAAAAATGTTAAAATTATGTGAGAAATATTTATTCTTTACATAGTTTTATTGACATGAATGAAGAGAGGTATTTTGACATTGAAAGCACTACCGATTATCACTTATTTACTTTCATAAGCCAGGGAAAGCATGGTAGTTTGACGAAACTTGTAAGTTTTGATGCAATTGATGATCAGGGGAAAATATTCAATCTGGCGCTTGGTACGATAACATCCGATGGACAAATTGATTTTACAACGACAACAAATAATGGTGATAGAAATAAAGTTTTAGCTACAGTAGCTGAAATCGTGCGAATATTCCTTGATAACAACACCGAAAAAAGTGTATACCTAACAGGTAGTGACGAGAGAAGGACAGTACTCTATCATCGGGCTATTGCCTACGCCTATATAGAACTAATCCAATCTTTTAATATTTACGGGCAAACTTCGCCCGAAATTGAAGACAAAAATTTTGATCCGTTTGACAGTACAATCACTTATTACGGCTTTTTGATTAAAAACAAAAATTACTGATGAATAACATATCCTTTGCGGAATTGCTCTCTTATTTTTTTTAGCTTTTCCGGCTTGTATTCAGGAGCCTTATACTTCTCCAACGACTCATTGATTGTCAAAGTCGTTCCATTAGCGAATTCAACGCGATTTTCTTTATCTTTTTTTAGGTCCTTCATTGTGATACATTCCTAAGTTCTATCGTTTTATATTAATGCCGTTCTTGAATTTCTCTCTAATTCCTTTCAGTTTAGGCGGTTCATATTCAGGTGCAAGATATTTCTTAAGTTCGTCGTTCGTTGTAAACGTCATTCCATTAATCACCTCAACTTTAGGCTTTTTATCTTTTTCCTGATCCTCCATTTCAAAAAATTATAGTAAATTAACATTATACAAATATAACTACAATTTCCAAACCAATATCAAACAACTACTAAATCCTACCTCCCAAACGCCCAAACTAAAAATTTAGGCATCGCCTTAGCCCAGGTTTCGGTGTTATGGTTGCCGCCTACCATTTCAACATATCCAATGTCCTGCGGACGGCTAAACCCCTTATTCTCCAGTTCCTGTATCAAATCAATGGTATCGTCTACCGAATCAATAATGCCGTTTTTATTCCGGTCGCTTGTTTCATCCTTTGTGCCGGTTTGCAGCCATATTTTTAAATCGGGTTTAGCAACGGTATTTTTTATAATGTTGTGCATAATCCGGTCCGCATCGGTATAACCATTAGTCAAATCCCGGCTCCTCCACCAAAACGATCCCGAAAATACGGCGGTTTTATCAAACAATTGGGGATTATTCCAGGCAATATCCAATGCCGACAGTCCGCCCAACGAAAATCCAGCGAATGCGGTACTTTCAAACTTTTCAATGCCTGTTAACTTGGTTATAGTTGGCAGCAATTCTTTTCTTATAAATTCGGTATATAAACCTGCCTTAGCGCCACGTTTTTTAAAATCGGGCTTCCCGGCGGTGCCATATTCTTGCAGGCGTTCGTCGCCGGCGTGTATAGCAACTACCAGGGTTGGCTTTATGCGGCCATTGTTCAGTAATTCTTCAATGGTTTGTTTTAATTGCAGGTTTTCGGCCTCCTGCCCATCATTCAATAAAAGCAAATTCAGCGGTTCGGCAATATCGTTGTCCTCCGGCATTAACAGCGTACAAGTTACCTTGCGCTTCAGTAATTCCGAATTTATAGTTATTTCATCTTCAATCAGGGTCATTTCACTCTCCGTCCAGTTCCAGTACATCTTTATAAAATTAAAGTCGCAAAATTAAAGGTATATGCGAACTTAATTATAATCTGAAAATCGAATTTCATACCCCAGGGCATCCAAATCTTATTTCATTGTCAAATTTGCTCATTTTAAAATTATTTCTCTAACTTACAGTCTCAATTAAACCAAATAAATTTTGAAGGAACAATATCACCGCTGGTACTCGCCCAACCTGGGTCTCGATGTTGAAATGCTGGTTTTTGGCGACCGTGGTTATCCCATTATCTTGTTCCCAACATCGCAAGGCAGCTATTTTCAAAATAAAGATGAAGGATTAATTGACAGCGTAAAATGGTTTATTGACGAGGGCCTGGTAAAAATTTATTGTCCCGATAGTTTTGATTGGCTTACCTGGTACAACAAAGGCATTGATGCGGCCGGCCGTGCACGCAATTATAGCTTTTACGATGCAATGCTATACCACGAACTGGCCCCCTGGGCAATGCACGAAACCGGCATAGGCAAAATAGCCACCGCCGGATGCAGCTTTGGCGGATACCACGCGGCAAACTTCGCGCTGAAACATCCCGACAAAACTGCGCACCTGTTTAGCATGAGTGGTGCGTTTGACATGCGCCAGTTTACTGATGGTTTTTACAACGACGACATATTTTACAACAACCCGGTTGATTTTTTGCCCGGCAATAACCAACCCGACCTTTGGCAGATGAATATTATACTCGGCACGGCCGAACATGATATTTGCCGCGGAGATAATGAGCATTTGTCAAACATTATGAACCAAAAACATATTAACCATTGGTTGGATGTGCGGCCCAATGCCAGTCATGATTGGCCTGTGTGGAAGGCGATGTTTCCGCATTATTTGTCAACTATAAGATAACTATGTTAAAATTGGGCTTGAGCATTTTTTTATTGATATCATTAACAGCAGATGCGATGGCCCAACATCAATCAGATCGTTTTTTAGAGGAAGTTTT
>JABDBM010000083.1 GCA_013288685.1 Bacteroidota bacterium
CCACTACGCCAAAACTATCCACAGTGGTTTGTAACCGGCTGCCTGTAAAGGGAGCAATCAGCACGGCCTGCGTAGTTTCGTTCGAGAATTGGGCCAAATATCTGCCGGATGATAATGGCGGCCAAAGCAGCGAAATACCTGCCGGTACTACTACCATACGTATGGTATTGCTAAAAAGCTGGCAATTTACCGCCGAAACTCAGGATCAAACCTTTTCTGGATATCTTTTAAATCTGAACAAAAAAGATGGAGAATTTACCGGCGGCTTGTTGCAGTTAAGGCCGGATGAAGGTACTACCGAAGCCGACAAAGCCATAAACAACGCCTTTAATATGGGTTTTGTGCCTTTAAATCACCACACCCGGCAGGGCGACAACACGGTATCCTGGTATAAAGGACCGTTCCTGCCTTTTAACGTTGCCGGCGAGATAAATATCCCGGTACTTGGGCCGGATAGTGTAACAGCCTATAACCCCGATACTGGTATGTTTGATGTATCGTACGCCGCTGCCTGGCAATTGGGCCGGCTGCTGGCTTTACAAAACGGCAACTTTGCCGAAACGCTGTATAACTGGAAAAGGGAGAATACCCAAACCATCATTTCGAATTTTGAGGCGGAGATCATTAAAAAAACACTGAAAGAAATTGTTGACGACGAGAAAAACGAAAACAACAGCGACAACTTAACGAAACTGATGAATAAGAGTTTAAGTAAGGTTTTATCACAATTTATTAGCAATAAAAACGGCCACCATGCAACTGAAATTAAGTAGAGCAGAACTGCTTGATACGTTAAGCAACCCTGATGAACTAATAAGGCTCCGAAACCTTAAACGGCCGAATGCCCTTACGGATACGCCCGATACGACTACTGAAAAAAAGCTGGCCGACTGGTTAGGCAGGCTGAAATTATTGCACGGCGTACCTTTTAATTACCTGGTGCCCGATGTAGCCGTGCTACCAATGGAGTCCATCCGTTTTTTTTATTGTGATACCATTTGGCTGGATTACCTCGCGGAGGGTGCACTAAGCCTTGGCCGCTCTACATCGGGTGATAAAACGCATGATAAGGCTTTTTTGGGCGATTTGCATGTGTACTCGCGCTTTGGCATGAAACAGCAACGCGGCAAAATATTGGGTCATTTAACCGTTCATTTAAATGCACGGGAATCCTCGTTATTAAACTCCACTCCTATTCCGGCAACGGAAAAAGTAAGCGGTTTTCTATTACGGTCAGGCGTGGTGAGCGGCTGGGAAGGCTTGCAGGTTGAGGCGTTCGATGCGCAAAATAATCCTTGCCAGGTATTACGAATGGATCACTTGAGTGAAAACGTACTGCTTTGTATGTACGAAGGCATGGTTAATACCTTTAAGATACACGAATACCCCGAGGTTTTACACTTTGGTGTTGATGCGTCTGCAGCGCCTATTACCTATTCCAAATCGTTCCGTTATCCGGTTGAACATGACGGGAATCCGGCCGGAACAGAAGTGCCTTTGACGGACGCTCCGCCTATTGCCATTGCCCCGTACGAACGCGCCGCTGATACTGGTGTTTTACGCATGGGCGATTTGGCGAAGGCTATGCAAGCTGAACTAATAGATAAGAAAATTTATGATGGCGACTTCACCGCTGCGCAGTTTGCGCTGGAAATGGTTGAAGGTGTGGAGGCAGTTAATTTTACCATTAACGTTTAAAAACAATGACAAAATTTAAATTAATGGCCGATGGCCCGGGCCTGATTGTTCCGATAAATATTGAGGCCATGTGTGTGCACGAGGATGCAGGCGCTATATTTACAGGAGCCCCATACAATTTTACCGAGTTACCTGACTCCAAGCAAACCGACAAGCCCAATTTGAGCGTAAAAGTGATGACCGGCGATGGTTTGGTTACCATGGGTACCGGGGTACACCTGCATTGGGCCTTGCCTGATGGTTTAACCCGTGGCCAAAGCCCGCAGGACAATAAAGGAAACGTAGCGTTCCCCAGCACGCCCGACCGTTGGATGGTTACCCGTGTATACTCGGATATCAGCAATATAAGCGCGCCGTTAAACCGGGTAAAAACATGGGTTATTGAAAGTAACTATATATCTGTTGAGCAGCCGGATGTAAAAAGATTCAGCATATCTGTTCCATACAAAAACGAGGAAGTTGACGGGCCGCAATACCGTTTTTTGGGCCGGGTGCAGGAGTATGAAACCTGGCACGCCCAGTTTCTGCGCAAGCAAAGCAATCTTTCGGTTAATGACGAAGACGAATATGTAGATGGCTTGAGTGCTGTTGGCTATGGTTCGCCCGAATTTTCGGCCTCTTATCATACCTGCAAAAGCATTTTTGGTTTTTATGATACAGATATCGACCTGGACAAACTGGGAAATAACATCATCCTGTCATACAACGTCATTGGCTGGTACAGTAAACTTGCAGACGACCCTATGTCGCAGTTACCTTTGCAGTTTGATCCTGCGGTCTTTAATGATCTTTTGAACAAAATAACCGTTCCGGAAGATAAGGCTGCATTCAAAAAAGCTTATATACAGGCGCAACCAGAGGGTAAATATATTTTGGTAAAAGGTATATCGGTTGATGATAAAACCAATTTATTCCGCATTTTAACAGCAGCCGGTTTTAGCTTTTTACGCAATGTATTAAACCAGTGCAAGTGGTCGTTGCCATCGGGCACACTGGAAACTAATCCGCCGGTTACCCATACCCTGCTAACCGGTATTATCAGCAAAGTAATCTGGAACAAAAAAGTTAGCAGTTTTAAAGCGGTTGACGAAAAGATAAATATAGCCGTTGGCAATACTTCGTCGCAGGCATTAGCTGCACTTATTGCCAACATAAGCGAAATTGAAGATCAACCAAATGTCGAGTTGCTTCTGGATGCCCTGCAGTTGGGCAAACTAAAAGGGGTAACAGATGCAGACTCGCTAAACAGGCTGGAGGATTTGATGATAGCGCTGCATACCAGCGGCTATAACACCGGCAAAGGTGGCTACCTGTGGGAAGTTAACCGAATAAATGATGAGCAGGGTAAAAATGATTTAACCGCCCTGGCCCAGTCAATGGGGAACGATTTAAATGAGCTTAACCAGCTTCAGTTGGATTATGACAACGGCAACTTCGAAATAGAATCAATGCGGACGCAGATATTTATGGACTGGTATCGTTTTCTGCTGATTCTGAGAAGAGGGAAAGATCCTGATCATGGAATGAGCGATCCGGGAGCTATTGCCGAAATGATTAGCGGTGAAATTGCCGTATTGGACGAAAAAGAAAAAGAAAAAACAAATACCGATACCAAAATTATTGAGTTAGCTAATGCCATAGCAAAAAAGCTGCCTAAAGAATATGAATTGGTTAAAAAGTCGGCGGCCCGTTATTGGGAACCATCGGAGCCTGTTGTTCTTTTCCAGGGAAATGCTATCAATCCCCCTTTGCGTTACGGTGGAGATGGCCGTTTTATGGCAAATGATACCATGGTTTGCCGTTTGTCGTCGCAGTTGGTTACCGGGATGGTTATACCGGCTAATTTAATAGGTAACCCATCGGCACTAAGTTTCAACAAAGACAATACGCCGCAGCTATCAAAAGTTATCCCCCTGGAATACAGCGAACAGATACATGCGCTTTTTACCGAAAGTTGCCTGTTAAACGCAGTTATAATGGCCGCACAGGCCCTTGCCAATGGCGCCGCTGGTGATTTTATCGAAATCTGCAACAAGCTGAAAGCAAACCGCGATAACTACTTGGCGCCGCCTGTACCTCAAATCTTGACCATTGCGCAGTTTGAAGCGATAAAGGCTATTATAAGTGACGCTGACTTAAAATTCTTCCTGACGCTTTACGTTCAAAGCGGCGAGAACTACATTTTGACGAAACCTGCCGGCGACATTACAGCAAGCGAGCTAAAACACCTCGACTATATTTTTGTATCAACTGCCTCAGCCTGGGGAACCCAGGTTCAGTTTAGCGGGCTTGCACCATCCTTGATATATGTGGTGGAATGGGATGGCAATCCGTGGCTGCCGTTTTCGTTCAGCTGGGATGTAACTTATTATCCGTTTAAAAACAACGGATCAAGAGGCATTGCCGACCCCAAATACGCGGAAGACTTTATCTACAAGAATTTCACGCTGGGCGATGTCACTTATTCGTTCAAAGGGGATGTTACGGTGCCGCCCGTGTATCAATCGTACAAAAACTCCATCTTCATGTCGCCACATGCCGAAGAGAATTTTCAAACGCAGATAAAGAAGTACCTCGACGGGCAGCCTAAAGGCCCGCTTGATCCGGAACTGAGAGAAATCCTGGAAGCGCTGAAGGATTTCCCGCCCATATTATCGCAGGCTTTTAATGGTATTAATGATGCCATGATTATGCGTAACCTGGTAATGCAATTGCAGGTTAAGGACCCGGTACCAAGCGGATTTTCGAATTTCACCAATGTGTTGGTAAAAAAAGCCGTGGCATCCATGACAAAAAGTGCGCCCAGCCCCGGCAACTTTTATAACCCTATAAGGGCGGGTGTACTGAGCATATCTGCGCTTACCATAGTGGATGTATTTGGCAGAAATATCAAGATAGCCACACCCGAAAAAAATTATCCTGGCTCAAAACCTTAAGGCACCCGGACTGCCGGCAAACTACATATTCCTGTCGCCGCGTATTGTTCAGCCAAGCCGTTTAATGTTCAGGTGGCTCGCGGCCGATAACAACGAGGTAGAAATGAACTCGCATCCGTCAACAACCGCCATTTGCGGCTGGCTGTTGAGCAATCACCTCGATTCGAGTTTATGGATATATAACAACGAGGGCGCACCTCTTGGCTCATTGATCATAAGTGAAGATAATAAAAGGGTGATATGGCAGGGAGTTCCGGGTGGTGATAATTTTGGAATGACTTTGCCGGAGTTTCTTAACTCGCCTGAGGGAAAAAAAGTAAACGAGCAATTAAAAAAACTGGTGTTGGCGCTTTTCAACAACGGCGAGGCCAGTTATTTGGACGCCTTTATGCGGGCCAATGACACTACTTATAGCCTGATACAGCCCGAAAACTATAAACAAATGGGCAGCAACGCGGTGTTAATGGGTTCGCCTATTGCGGTAGCGCAGGCTAACCTTAAACTGGAAGTACAAGGATTGCCTGCTTATAGCATGAGTTGGGAAGATATGGCAGCCGAGGTAAATGATGACAAACCTAAAAACGACAATGATTTCACCAAAGTAAAATTCCCCGTTCGCCTGGGTAATATGGAGCAAACCAATGATGGCTTACTGGGCTATTTTAAGGAAGGCAACTATGACCATTATTATGTGATGCACACCAAAAATCCTACTGATAAGGTATCGCAACCATCGGAAACAAATATTACGCTCGCACTCGACGAAACGGCCAACGAAACAATGGTAACCTTGTTGTTTGATCCTCGCGGTGGCGTACATGCTACCAGCGGTGTATTGCCTGTAAAACAAATCACCATACCACCCGATCAGTTTGCTGATGCGCTTCAGAATCTTGAAATAGCTTTTTTAACCACTCCAGTTCTGTATAACAACAACAAACCGGCCTTACCTATACCGGCAGAGGGCGGGAGCGACTGGAGCTGGCTGCAAAACGAGTTGACCAAATGGTCCGAATCGCAGAATATTGCGCCTGTTGATGACCGCGCCACCATGACCGACCCGCCACAGGAAATAAAAGAAGGTTGGTTATTGCTAAAAAATTTTCCAAAGTAAAACATCATGGCAAAGAAGTTAAAACCCGAATGTTTTGATATTACCAATACCAACGGCAAACCTGTTTTGTTCCGTACGGCCGATACCAGCTTAAACATTTTAACTTTTAAGATTATTAATAATACCGATGCGCCCTTAGCGTTTAAAGGCGGGGCACCGGTAAAAAGTGGTGGCGAAGAAGGTGGCTCCACTTTCAATTTCAACTTCGAATCGATGTTGACGGCTGAGGTAATGAAAGATATGGATGTGGTTTTACCCGCCAATTGGGATAAGGTTTTTTTTGAAGGATCAGGCGGTACACCTTCATCATGGTCAGTAGCGCCAATAGCAGGGCACGATGAACTATTAAACGTTGGCGAATTTAGAACCATAACGCTGCAAAAATTCTCGTGCGCCACCACTAACCCTGGTAACTTCGAAATCTTGTACTTTAACATCCCGGATTATCCAAACACGGCTTTCCCGGTTGCAAAGCACCTTGATATAAGCAACCCGGTTGACCCGGGAAAAAAAGATCTTTACAAGGTTTTAACCGGCGGATACAGGGCCCCAATACACCCCGTTCAAGGGCAAACAACATGGGACGAAACTAATCCAGTTGATCCTGAAATTTTTGACGATGGGGAGGCGGTTCCTGTATATATAACCTATCCTGGCGCAATTATTGAAAATGGTTTTACGTATCTGTTGACCAATAACAGCAATGACCCGCTGGTACCGCCCACAGATGATGATGATGATTTTGAGGTTGACGCCGACAACCCACCGGTGCTATATATTTCATTCCTTTTTGGCTCGGAATATTATGAAATAACTACCCAGGCGCTTGCCGACAATAATATTACTATAGATGTAGGCGCTAAATTGCCCTGGACACCCATGCAACATGGCGGCGGTACCGCTTACTGGCAGTTTTCGCCACAAAATCCACAAATTATTGCGGCACATGATACTGTTGCATTTCCGATAAAGAAAATCATAACCGAGTTAGATGTTGATCCGGATACAATCAGCATTATGTATGTACAGCTTAATAACATCCCCGGTTATAATGATGCGGCCTTCACCCTTCAGTTGCAGAAATTAAGGGCCGAAGCAACGGTTGTAAGTTTTGAATGCTTCCCCAAAGAGATTAAACTGGGGGAAAATGTAAAACTAACGTGGGTTTCGTCGTTGGCAAGCCGGGTGACTATAGATTATAAGGATCGCGATGGTGCCAACATCAGGCTCGATAGTGCCCAGGGCCAGATTAAGCTAAACGGAACCGATTTTGTGCCGCCGGTGGCGCCAAACGCAGAAGCCACTGTTTTTAAACTGATGACTTACCGCGATACCCAGGAAGGTACATCGCTCGACAGGAATTTAACCGTTACCCAGGTACAGGCAGACATTTCAATATTTGAGGCAATTCCCCAATTAGCGGATGTTACTCAACCTGCTAACATAACTTTTAACTGGACAACCACCAGTGCACAAAAAATAACACTCACCACACCCGATGGCGTAATTGATGTGACAAAAAAGGGCGGGACCACTACCTATTTGCTAACAAAAACAGCTTTATTTACGCTTAGCGCTTATTCTTATGGCACGCAATTTCCAGCACCCACAACAAAGTCATTAAGGGTATTTGCGTATAAGCCGGTAGCGCCTATCTCTATAGACAACACGGGCCAGGTAATGCAAACCTTCCCGTCTATTTTAATCAACAATAAGTATAAACGCTTATATGTAATTGATGGCAAGGCTTTTTATGATATCGACATCACCAATCCTACATCGGGCCGTAAGCCGCCGGGCGTTGTAATGACCCTGAGCCAGGACGAATCAAAGCTGTTTCTTTATAACGATGACCTTGCCAACTGGGGTGTGTACATGATAGATGTTGCCAGTAACAACCAGTCTGTGAAATATCCTTTCGGCTCGGTTTATCAAATGATCGCTACACCCGACCTTAAAAATTTATATTGCGCCTGGTCATTCCACCAAAATTATGTTACACAATTGGCCGTAAATGCCGGCAATAATACCATGGCTGTTGGCGCGCAAATTGAGGTGGGTAAAAGCCCGAGGGCAATGGCGTTTAATGCCGATGCTTCAAAACTATATGTAGCTTGTTACGAGGAAAATATTGTTACAGTGATCAATGTATCCAATAATTCCATCATCACCAAAATAACCTTAGGCACTACGGAGCCGACCACCTTTGCTTTTAAGCAAGCGGCCAACAAACTCTACCTCACCTGCGAAGGCGATCATTTCGTGGCCGTAATTGACACCGTGGGGGATAAGTTGCTTTCGTTGATCCCTGTAAAAAAACGCCCATCCAACATCAAATTAAGCCCAAACGGCCAGTTTGCCTATGTGGCTAACTTCGGGGACAATAGTATTTCAGTTATCGATACAACTACTGATACCGTTACTGTAACGCTGCCTGTAGGCAACGGGGCATTGGGAATGGGCCTTAACATCGACGGCAATGTACTTTTCGTCAGCAATTATTGCGACCGCACACTATCGGTGATCGATGTAAATACAAATACCGTTTTACCGCAAACCTTATCAACCGGCAACGCCAACGGCAACCCAATTGATATTGCTGTATACACCCAGGTGGGCGACTACAGCGGCATCTATGTAGCGAAGGAGAATTTCGCGCCCCGCATTTCATGCACAAATCAGGGTAACGATAAAATGGAAATTTCCGTTTTTTCGATACAAAAACCATAGTATAAAAGAACCTAACATAAAAATGAACACTGTAATTAACCTGTAGCAGATGAATATTTTTAGAACCCTTGGAGGGGCCAGCAATGCGCCATCTCTCACCAACGACAAAGCCGTACTTGGCCAAATGAATTTTGCCTTTATTGATATGGGGCAAGGCGATTGTACCATCATAAGTGCGCCTGATAATAAAGTTTACATTATAGATTGCGGCAGCAGCGGCGGTTTAGACGATAAGATATTCGAAAAAACCAAGAAATTGGTACGGGCATGGGCGGGAAAAAACCCGGTAACTATGATTATGACCCATCCCGATAAGGATCATTACAATAAGTTTTTAGCATTGCTGGGCACCAGCAAGCCACAGGTTGATGTAGGCGCCGTTTACTTTAGCCGTGCAGTAAGCGATAAATCACCTTGGGGTAATTACAAGGAAACCGCCTTAATGCGTAATATCCGTTTCTTTGGCTCGCCATTGCTGGTGGAGGTTACGCTTAATAAAACACAACATTTTGTAAAAAAATGGCTTAGTTTATTCGACTATAAAGATGCTATTGAACAAGACATACCTGCCACCGGCCATGTTATAGCCAGCGGTGTTGCAGGCGGCAAAAACTGGAGCATCAGCATTATTGCCGGTAATGTAAAAACCACGTCCAAATCGCCTTCGACCATCAGTAACGTGGCAAGCCTGTGCACCTTAGCCAGGGTGGAAGATGACAAAATACTGCTCACCGGCGACTCCACCGTTGAAACCATGGCCTATTTGTTGGAAAATCATCCAACCCGGATAGAAAAAGTTGACATATTCCAGGTACCACATCATGGCAGCGACAGCAGTTTGCCCACTACCGCCTTTAAAAACAAAGTAAACCCTTATACGCTGCTGGTAAGCGTGGGCTTTTTAATAAACGGCTATAATTTGCCCCGCAATACGGTACTGCAATCGTGGCTTACCTGCCCTAAACTGCGCGTTATTGATAGGGTGATTGACTCATGGGTGGCTGGGGCCGATGGTTACGAGTCATATAAAGACTTGAATAAACTGCTTGAAGGAAAATGGAGCAAATATAAAGTTAACCATAATTCAAGCAGCACGTTTTTTTGGCTTGCTGATCCTGATGATGGCGTAAAAAGTGGCACCGGATTTTTCGGTTTCACCCGCGATGGTTACTTTATTTACCGCGAAGCCATAAAAAAGGATCTCTACCTAACCGGTTTGTTAGGCAGCTGGGTCGACGAATAACCAGGCCTTAACCATATTTACACTACACATTACTTTTTGACGCAAACAGAAAATGGATATAGATAAGCTAAAACAATTGATAGAGGACGCATTAAAGGGAGATGTTTTTACCCTTGATACCGCTGTGCTGTCTTCGCCTGCAATTACTGCAATTGCAAAGGATTATTTCCCCAAGGGTACCATAAACCTCACAGGGGTCCCGCCATTGTCGCCCGAACCGCAAAGCATAACCGTTAAAGGAACTGGTGTCGATATCCCGTTTAAGGATATGGCGGTGGAGGCTAAATTCTATATTGCTGATAGCGAGGCAGCGCTCACACTTACCGCTACAGGTGATGCTGCATGGACATTGGACAAATCCATCCCGGCATTTGACGATACACTGGGGGCATCTGTGCGCTTTTCGGTTACGCCAGCCCCTCCTACCCTTTTCCTGCTGTCGAACGCTGCGGACGATAAGGAAATAGGCTTAACATTTGCCGGCACGATTGATTTTTCGGCCATGACTACCGGCATCAGCGCGTTACTGGGAATTACAAACGAGCATATTGAAGGGCCTGTGGTACTAAAAACAGGCGGTACCGAATTTGAATCAATTGACTTTACCGGGCCAACCTTAGTGGATCGTGATTTGTGGATTGTAAAAAAATGTAACGTTACCTTTAATATGGGCAGCAACATACTGCCAAATCCCGAAAGCGATGAAGGTGTTCCGTTGCCTTATATCGAATTAGCGTCATACATTCCGTTTAGCGCATCCGGCACTGATTATAAGTTACCTATAGCGGTGCAGGTTATCAACCTGGAAAATTTTGTCCGTTTCACTGCTGATATGAGCGGCGCAGTAAAAGCCACGCTTGATGCCTTGAGTAGTTTGATTAACGGCACCGTCTTAGGCGGTTTATTGCCTTCAAAAAGTAGTTTTCCAATTGAAAACTTGTTGACGTTCACCGAACTGTATGTTGACTTTGACGTAAACGGCAAACAGGTGCAAGCCGTAGGTATGCAGGTTGCTAGTGTTGAGCCGTGGACCATTGTACACATCCAAAGCACTGATAAAACGTTTTATGCCAAAAATGTCAAGCTCGATTTTTGTGTTATTACACCATTTTCGGGCGCCAAGCCTTACTTAAATTTAGGTGGGGAAATTACACTTACCGATAAGGCATCACTTTATGTATCGGCCAGTGCGCCTGATTTTGAAGTACAGGGATATTTAACCGAAGATTCAGTTTTAAATATCAAAGATTTTATTGCGCAATTTGTTGGGAACCCAAGTGGCGTACCGGAAGATTTGGTGATTAATCAGTTAGGGTTCGATTTAAAATCGGGCTATTACTCTTTTGAAATTGACATTCTGGGCTATTGGCCCATCAATGGAGAAAAAAGCCTTACGCTTGCTGTGGAACAATTAGGTTTCTCGGTATTGTATACAGAGGAGGAGAAAACTGCCAATTTTTCGGGAATGCTGCGGGTTGACACGGTTGACATTACCGTTACAGCCAATTACAGCGCCAGCGAAGCCGGCAAAGGCTGGGAATTCAGCGGCTCAACCGGCGAGGGGCAACTCATTAAGATAGGAGATTTTGTTACTTACTTAACAAAAACATTTGGTGTTGGTGCGCCTCCTAAATGGATACAGGATATCAGCCTGCAGGATTTGAAAGCTACGCTGAATACGCTAAGTAAAAACTTTACGTTTTCGGTAACCGCTAACATCGAACTCGCAAAAAACACACTGCAAATTGTGGTTGATTTCGAAATGAAGGCTGTTGAGGATGGCGCGGGTTATGAAAAAATATTGGGGGGAACGCTTACCCTCAACAAAAAACATATTTTCACCCTAAAATTTACCTCCAGCCCATCAGATACTAATATATCTGCTGAGTGGGAAATTGCCAAAGAAGGTGAATATCTGCAATTTAAGGATATTGCCACCGCATTCGGTTTGGGTGACGACTTCCCTGACATTCCGGAAGGGGTTGACCTGGCCCTTAAAAAGGCAACGCTATTCTACGATTTTACCGACAAGAAACAGGCGCTGGTCTTATCGGCCGAATCGGCTAATTATGGCAAAGCTGTTTTTGTCGCCAAAAAAATTGATGACGCCTGGACTTATGTTTTTGGTATTGACGTAAAAGTAAAAGTTAATTTGGATCAACTTCCATTGGTTGGTTCAAACCTGGCATCCATTGTTGGACCTATAGGTCTTAATGGATTTAAGCTGGTAGGCACTTCCAAAGAGATTATCGACAAAAATGTACCCGGATTTAACGACCTTATAAAAGCGCATGCAGTGGAGGGCAGCCCTACCCTGCCAGATATAAAAGAAGGCATACAAAAAGGCCTATACGCAGCCATCGATCTCGACCTCGGCAATGATAATTCGTACGAAGTACAGGTAAGTACTGCAAGCAAAAAAGCTAAAGCCATTGAGTTAATGCTTACCGAAGACAAACCAGTTAAGGATGACAATACCTATTGGGTAACGCTCGAAAAAACCATCGGCCCTGTTTATTTCGAAAAGGCGGGCGTAGGCTATAAAGATGGCCGGGTTATCCTGATGCTGAATGCCTCGCTGGTGTTTACAGCGTTAAAAATAGATTTAATTGAACTTGGGGTAAGCAATCCATTAACCGAAATTAAACCAAACTTTGAGTTAAGCGGCCTCAGCATTTCGTACCAGAGCGGGCCTGTACAAATAGCCGCCGGCTTTTTAAAACGTAAGGTTGGTGAAAATATCGAATACAGCGGAACCGCTATTGTAGGTATAAAAGCGTTTAATTTATCGGCGATGGGCTCGTATGCTTCTGTGGAAGGGCATCCTTCGTTGTTCATATTTGCTATGCTTACTTCGCCGCCGCTTGGCGGACCACCGGCATTTTTTGTAACCGGTATTGCAGCGGGCTTTGGTTACAACCGGGGATTAAGATTACCGAGTATAGATACGGTTACCCAATTCCCACTGGTGTCGGGCTTTGTACCCAACCAGGACAGTCCGTTTAGCGGACCTGATCCGGGCAAGGCGCTGGGAGTTTTGATAGAGAAGGATGTTGTACCTATATCAATCGGCCAAAACTGGCTGGCAGCCGGGGTGCAGTTTACCTCGTTTGAGCTGATCCAATCGTTTGCCTTGCTGGCAGTGGCTTTTGGTACCGACCTGGAAATCGGATTGATAGGCCTTGCTACAATTTCGGTGCCGCCAAAGGTACAGCCTGCGGTAGCTTTTGCTCAATTGGCGTTAAGTGTTAAAATCCTGCCAAACGAAGGACTGGTAGCCGTTGATGCTAAATTAACACCCGCTTCGTACCTGTTATCAAAAGCCTGTTTGCTTACCGGCGGTTTTGCCTTTTATTTGTGGACAGCACCCAACGAACACGAAGGCGATTTTGTGGTAACCCTTGGCGGCTATCATCCCAACTTTGTGCCGCCCGATTATTATCCAAAAGTACCGCGACTGGGCTTTAACTGGGTAGTTAACAAGGAAGTATTGATAAAAGGCGGAATGTATTTTGCCCTTACCCCAACTTGCGTGATGGTAGGGGGATCGCTGGAAGCTACCTTTACCAGTGGCGATTTACATGCCTGGTTCACCATCGGCGCCGATTTCCTGATTGCCTGGAAACCATATTATTATACGGCTCACATGTACCTCAGCTTCGGAGTATCGTACACCTTTAGTCTCGATTTATTGTTCACTACTATCACCGAAACGATTTCTGTTAGCCTTGGGGCCGATCTGAATGTTTGGGGGCCTGAGTTCTCGGGTGTGGCACAGATACATCTTTGGATTATTTCGTTTGATATCTCTTTTGGTTCGACACCAAATACCCCGCCTGCTGCTATCAAATGGGACGATTTCAAGGAATCATTCCTTCCCCCGTCCACAAAGAAGCCGTTGCGCAAAGCGGCTGAAGTCAACGCCGATGAACCTGAAGAAACGGATACCTATTGTAAAGGGCAAGTTGCAAAGGGCCTGGTAAAGGACTTGACTAAAGAGACCGAAAACGACGCGATTGAGATGAGTTGGATAGTGAACCGGAACCTAACCACTTTGGAGACCAATACTATATTCCCGGCAAAGGATTATAAAGTGATTATCAAAGGCAAAAATGGAATAATCCCTGATGAGAACCTTGTTTATACCAACGAAGCGGCGCTAAAGGCCCGCAATAAGGAATTTGGTGTAGGATTGGTTGAGGTAGAAAATGAAGATTTTCATTCGGAACACGTCGTAACCATTGATTATCATGGCAATTTAAACCCGCTCATTAATTATGAAGTTACCGCCATTATCAGGGGTGTTCCCAAATCATTATGGCAGAAAAGAGAAACCGGGTTTGATGATAATGCTATTGTACCTAATGTGCTGGTGGGCTTTAGTATTACCCCAATTGCACCTATCCCCTCCAAGTCGGTACCAATTGATTTGGAATACTTCAAATACCGCCAGCAACCCTATTTGCCGAACATCGATCCGGCAAAACCAACATTTATTACGGGACCCGCTCAAATAGATGCGATGAACGAACTGAAAAAGACGATCAATGCAGAGCCGACAAAAACGGTGAGGGCTAATATCATAGCTTCATTGAAAAAACGGGGAGTACCGGTTAACCCGGATGTTAATGTGGAACAAATAGCAGCCAGCGCCGAAAACTTTATTTTCGCCCCACCTGTTTTAAGTTACACCTACTGGAAAAAGTCGGCGTAATCCCGTAAGGAGGTGTCAATAATTCGATAAAAGGTGGTCTGCATTCATGGCAGACCACCTTTTTCTTTTTAGACATCAGCATTTCGTCTAACAACCTGCATAGATAAGTTGTCATAAATTCAATTACGATATATCAATATCAAGTTCGTCATTCATCGAAATAAAATAAATTTAAATTCACCAATTATTCATAATTTATTGATTTTCAATACAATATAAACATGGCATAACATTAGTATTAAGCTGTTCTGTTAAATTAATTATTGTACTTCAAATTAAAACATTATGAAAAATTCGATTAAAACTTGTACCCTACTTTTAGCATTTATTGGCTTATCATTGGCTGTTAACGCCCAAACCGGCGCCACTACTGCCAGCTCCGCTACCGGTATAATATACAGCGTTGGCGTTGAAAGCGGTATTTCTTCTGGTAATTTCAACAACTCTTACAGGTGGAATATAGGTGGCTCGATACAAGCCGACATCCCTGTGGCTGATCAGTTTTATGCAACTGTTAATGCCGGCTATTTAAACTTTAACGGTAAAGATAACATTAACGGGAGCGGCTTCTCGGCACCCAATATTCGCCTGCTACCGGTTATGGCCGGTTTGAAATTTTTCCCGATAAAAGTATTCTACGTGCAGGCAGATGCGGGTGCTGGTTTTGCCCTCAACAAAACCGAAACGGGTTTCACCAAAACAGCGGCATTTCTTTATGCACCGCAAGTAGGTGTACTGCTTAACGTTGGCGGCAAAAATTACATTGATGCCGGCGTGAGATATGAAGCCACCACCAAATACGACAGCTCGGTTGAAAACAGCAAGATCAACTTCTTCGAGTTGCGGATTGCTTACGCTTTCGAAATTAGGTAACACACTCGCATCATCTCTATCAGGGGCGGCGATAGCTCCCCCTGATAATTTACTACATCCCAATCACTTAACATAAATATAATATGGAAACATTATTATTTTTCTTCACCCGGCTGATATTGCTTGGTGTTCTTTTTATCCTGGTTAAAATCACTTTTCCGCTGAAGAATGATACAGGCCCCTTTGACGAGGGTATTTATTGACCACAAGATTTTTTCAAACCGTTTATATATGTTAAACTATGCGTAGCGAAAACCCCGTTTCACAGTTTGGTCCCGTTTATCCCCAATCAACCAAGGCAATTATTATGGTCCATGGCCGGGGTTCAAGCGGCGAGGATATCTTTTATTCGTTAAACGATGAATTGCCCATTGGTAATTTTCTGACCATTGCCCCTACTGCAACACGCAATACATGGTATCCTTTTAGCTTCCTGGCTCCCCTGGATCAGAACGAGCCTTATTTAAACGACTCATTAGCCCGGCTAAAAACATTACTGGCTGAATTGCTTGTACAAGGTTATAAAGCCGAAGATATCTATTTGCTTGGTTTTTCGCAGGGGGCATGTCTTATCCTGGAGTTTGCCGCGCGTAATGCTACAAAACTTGGCGGCATATTCGCGTTGAGTGGCGGCCTTATCGGCTATAGTCTTAATACCTCCAACTACAAAGGAAACTTTGAAGGCACACCTGTTTTTTTGGGTTGCAGCGAAAATGACGCTCATATTCCGCTTTTGCGGGTTAAGGAGTCGTCGGGAATATTAAGGGATATGGGCGCATTAGTCACCGAAAAAATATACCCGGGAACAGGGCATACTATTTATGGGGACGAAATAATTACCATATCGCAGATGCTGTGATAGGCAACAAAAAATGCGAAGAAATACTAAATGATTTCTCCGCATCTCAAAATATTAAAAGCAGGTTTAAACTAATGAAAAGCCATCTTAAACCGCGTCAGATAACGATGTAAAAGTAAACTCCTTTATCCGCATAGGCGGGATCAACGCACTTTGGAACGATTCTCCACTAACTGTACGCTCCGGCCTGCCTAATGCATCCAGGTTATTAAGCATTATAACCGGGCTTTCGTTAAAGCGCATGTTTTTTATTGGGAATTTTATCTGGCCGTTTTCAATATAAAAAGTACCATCGCGCGTAAGCCCTGTATAGAGCAGCGTTTGCGGATCAACCGGGCGGATATACCACAGGCGGGTAACCAATATCCCCTTTTCGGTACCTTTTATCAAATCTTCCAAACTGGCATCTCCCCCATCCATAATAATGCTATCAGGCGACGGAATAGCCTTTACTCCTTGTTTCTGCGCCCAGTACCTGCTATAAGTAAGGTTTTTTAATACTCCTTTTTCTATCCAGCTTATTTTTTCCTGCGGACGGCCATCGCCATTCCAACTGGCGGTAGGCAAATCGGGGTTCGATGGGTCGGAATAAATATTAATTCTTTCATCAACCAATTTATCGCCCAATTTGGTTTTGCCGCCGGGCTTGCTTAAAAAGCTGCGGCCCTCATCTGCGCTGCGGGCATCTAAACCACCGTACAACTGCTCCAGCAATACAATTCCTGCGGCAGGCTCTAAAATCACGGTGTATTTTCCCGGCTCAATCGCCTTTGCTCCGGCTGACCTTGTAGCTTTCTGTGCCGCTGTTTTGGTAAACGACAGCGTATCCAGCTTACTTACCTGGTTATAGTCTTTTGTAGAATAACCAGAACCCTGGCTGTCTGCCGTACGTAACGTGATAGAGAAACTGGCATCGGTAGATCGGTTATAAGCAAAAAGACCGTGCGAATTCATCATGGATGAAAACGATGCGCTGTTTTGTAAGTAACCCGCTGCCGTTAGTTTGTTATCTTTTGCAATTTGTAAACTCTCGGCCACCTTGTCGGTACGGAATGTGGGGGTAATATCGGCAGTAGCCTGATCAAACATGTTCGAATGCGGAGCATAGGTTTGCGGACCTAAAAAGGAAACAAACTCATCATTTTCCGGCGCAAAATGGGCCAGGTCTTCTGATAGTTTAACTGCTTTTTCTATTGATGCGTCATCATATTCGTTGGTAGTAACGATACCTAATTTTTTTCCAAATGCCGATGAAATCACCATGCTGGTTTGTCCGATAAAGCCGCTGGTAGACACCGAGTTGCGTGCATACCGGATGTTTCCTGCATCGGAACCACTAAAGTTAATCTCGCACTCATCAGCTTTCGAAAAGCTAAGCGCTTTTTTCATTAATGTGCGGCAATCATCTTCGCTAAATAAAGCCATAATATCTTTAAATTTTTCGTGCTGTGTTAATTACGTTAACTCCTTTAAAATGTGCGGTTGCCGATCCGTGCGATACGGCGCTTACCTGCTCGGGCTGGCCCTTACCATCAAAAAACGATCCGCCTAAACGGTAATCGCTCTTATCGCAAACGGCTTCGCACGAATTCCAGAACTCCTGCGTGTTTGATTGATAAGCCACATCGTTTAGCATACCGGTAATTTTGCCTTCTTTTATTTCATAATAAAGCTGGCCGCTAAACTGGAAGTTGTACCGTTGCTGATCGATAGAGAACGAACTGTCGCCAACAATATAAATACCCTTCTCCACATTTTTTATCATGTCAGCCGGCGCCAAAGGAGTTGTGCCCGGTTGTAAGGAGATATTTGGCATGCGCTGAAATTGTACATCGCTCCAGCTATCGGCATAGCAGCACCCTTGGGATTCCTTTAATCCGATAATATGTGCCTGATCGCGTATGGCCTGGTAATTTACAAGTACACCATCCTTAATAATATCCCATTTTTTTGATTCAACACCTTCATCATCATAACCAACTGCCCCTAATGAGCCAGGTTGAATTTTATCGGCCACAATATTTACATGCTTGCTGCCAAAATTAAAATTGCCCGATTTCCATTTATCCAGGGTTAAAAAGCTTGTACCGGCAAAGTTGGCTTCGTAGCCCAAAACCCGGTCCAACTCTGACGGGTGTCCTACCGACTCGTGTATAGTTAACCACAAATGACTTGGATCAAGCACTAAATCGTATTTACCGGCTTCAACCGATTTTGCAGCCAGCTTTTCAGCTGCCTGTGGTGCGGCAGCCTTAGCGTCTTCCAGCATATCATAGCTGTCACGATATAAGGTGGTTACGCCTTTTATTTTATCAGCTTCTTTTGGTATGAGGTACTCATAACCCATCCCGCGGGGGGCGCTTAACGATTGCCGGGTTTCAAATTTCCCTGATTTTTGGTCAATTTTTGTAACCTGGAACAGCGGCCAAATACGGTGTATGTCCTGGTCAATGTACGACCCATCGGTTGATGCAAAATACTTTTGCTCGTTCACCAAAAAGATAATGGAGTTTACGTAGTTGGCGCCGCCTTTTAATGCCGCATCATTTACAGATAGCAGCAGGTCGGTTTTGTCTTTCACCGGCACATCAAAGCCGTTGGTTACAATAGGTGTTTTCCAGCTAACTTCACCATAGCCTTTTTGTGGCACTAAAATTACCGGCTCAGTTTGGATTCGGGCATTTTCTTTCGCTATAGCTACAGCCATATACGTTGCTTTGGCGATGCTGTCGTTATCCAGTTTATCAGTAGCGGCAAACCCCCAGCAACCATTGGCGATCACACGGATACCCATACCGTACGATTCGGTATCCACAATGTTTTCCACTTTGGTTTCGCGGGTAACTACATACTGGTTTAGATAACGCCCTATCCGCACGTCGGTGTAGGTAGCGCCTTTTGACCGCGCCGCATTCAAAGCCACATCGGCCATCTGTTTCTTCATGGCCACGTCAACGCTCCGCATGGCATTCCCCTGTATCAAAGGCGAACCCAAAACGGGCACCCGGCTTAGCATAGCTGCGCTAAAGCCCATGCCGGTTAAATAAAGGAAATTTTTTCTTTTCAAAACGATTCGGTGTTAGTTTTTTAAATATGTTTCTATAACGGGTGATGTGGGCAGGGTAACAAAAAATGCCTGGTACCTGAAAATTCCAATTTTAACACAGAGAAACAGAGATTGCACAGAGGACGCTGAGTTTTATAAGAATCCGCTATTCATTATTTCTTTTATCTGTGTATGTGTTGTGCCTCCTCTGTTTCTCCGTGTTTAAATTCCCGAGACAAGACATTGCACAGCCCTAAATATACTCTTTTTATGAATTGAGCGCATATAAAATAATATTTACGCCAAATTTTGTATTGTCTTCGGCCAAAAACCGCTTATTTCTAAAATCATAGTCCCATTCGCAGCCATAGTCCTTATTGCTGTATAATACGCCTATGCGGCCGTCAACTTCAATAGCTTTTAAATAATCATGCACCAAATCGTCGCCCCAGCCATTCAGCTCAAAGCCGGTTGTTGGCGGCCCCTTATCAAAACTAAAAAAAGAGTGATACAGCTTATGATTGTTCGGTATCTTTTTTAACACAACCGGGCCAAAAATTGCAGCCATCTCTGCTTCAAACGATTTGGCAAAAAGCCCGTCGATATCGTGATTGCAATCATCTGCAAAAACAAAACCGCCGTTTTCTACGTACTTTTTAAAATTGGCCTTTTCCACAGCGTCGAACTGTACCAGTTTATGCCCGCTAATGTAAAAGAACGGGTACGAAAATATATCAGCGCTGCTAAGCGGAATTACCTTTTCGTGCACATCAATTGGTATGGTAGTATATTCCAGCAGCGAGTTCAATAAATTGGAGGGCATTCGCTGATCTGTATCCCAATCGCCTGAATGATAACTGAACCTGGCAAATGTAAATTTCGAAACCGCTTTCATACCCGCCTAAAATATGAAAAACTCATAACAAAAGCCCTTATTTGTTTAACAGTTTTGTAAAAAAACAGCTACCTGATTACTGCGATGAAATTAACAGATTGTTTTGGGTTTACAAATCACCCTTTAGGTGGGATTTTTGAAGCAATACGGATAAATTAGGCATTTGCGAATTGTGAAATAACACTAATTTCACGAATAGCTCGAATTTCACGAATTAAATATTCTTTTTGAAAATTCGTGAGATTCGTGTTTAATCACACTATCAAATATCTCTGCAATTTATGGCGTAACCGGACTAACCGGCTTAACTGCCATAACGCTATCCACCACAAATTCGCTTACGCCGCGCCATGGCAATGTGTGCAGGTATTCTTTGTAGTGAAGTTCAAGATAAGCCCCTGCATTTTTATTCAGAATATCAGCCACCCTTTGGTCGGTTACCGAAAACATAAACTCGTTTGATTGTATAGCGCCCGCTCCCTGTACCGGCGCTTTAAAGCCTGTTTGAATGAGTTTTCCCTCGTAGGTTTTAAACATATAGCCTTTATGCACAAAATAGTTCATAGTGCCAGCCTTGGTGCCATCGCCAAAAACAAAGTAATAACGATAATAAACGGTTCCTGCCAATACGAGCAATACAACTACTACAATTATGGCAATTACTTTTTTCATGACAAGTATGTTTTTTATATTGACAAATATAATAATTGTAGGTTGCGTTTCGTGAGAATCCGTTAAATTCTATAAACTGTCAATCGCTTCAGCCAGTGCCCTGTCTTTTGCGGTAACTACGTCACCTTTGCTGTGGGTGTATAACCAAATTTCTACTTTATTATACGTATTTGTCCAGGTGGGATGATGGTCGTGCTTTTCGGCCAGCAGTGCCACCCGCGTCATAAATGCAAACGCCGCTGAAAAATTTTTGAATTCAAAGGATTTGTATAATTTGTTGTTTGTTTCGTTCCACATAATTTTAGCTATTTAGACTTTAAAGAATCTGCCTGCAAATAATTCATAAAATTAGTCCGGTTAATACGATAGGCTGAATCTATTTTAGTACCAACCGTATAAAAATTGATGTATTTAGTGAGTGTCGCGGCGGTTTTATCGGTTTTCACTTTATTGATTAGCCCCGAGAAGTTAGCTGCGTTAATTTTACCTGATAAAAGATCAGTGGTCACTAAGGTATTTGCCCAGTTTATATTAACGTCATTATTACCAACCGGAACGGCAGCAAGGTTCAAATAATGATTGGTTTCGGAAATTACATCGCCGGTAACGCCGTTAAATGCTGTTACTTCAAACGAGGGGTTATTGCCATGATTATCGCATATCGACGGCACAATACGCATA
>JABDBM010000084.1 GCA_013288685.1 Bacteroidota bacterium
TCAATGACCACAACCATTTTAAAAACTTTTATTGAAACCAATAAAATGGCGCTAAGCTATTAAACTGTGGGGAAACCAGTAGCAGGAACACCATACACAGCCCAGCAACGTATAATATATATTCCGTTCCTTCTCTGCTTCTGGTTTACATGCCTTTTTCTTCGGTTTACAGCTTCACAAAACTAACCCTGTCAATTGTGCCTCTGTAGCTCCCGAGATGACCCTTGTGGCGTACATCAATTTTGCCACGTATGGTAATTGGTTTATTTTTTATTACAATAAATGCACCATCGTTATCTTCGAATAAGCCTCTGCGGGTGCCCACCAGCACCAGGGGGCAATCCTGACTAAAATTAACCCAAATAGCATGTTCGTTGGAGTGGTCCACAAAAAGGCTGTCGTTAACCAGCGCCGATTCTTCTTTTCCCTCCTGGTAGGTGCCATCCACCTCTACATATTGTTGGTCGTAGTTCTGTATGCTATCTATCAGATGCGAAAAATTAACGTGTTTAAAACTGATTCCGTTAGCGCATTCGCTTTGGTATATCTTTTTTTCGCTTTTACACGATTGAAAAACAATAGCAACCAAAAAAAACAACGGAAACACCATTTTATAACCAACAATAACGCTATGGTAAGTAAACGCCATAAATTCAACTTTAGCAATTTTTATCGTACCGCCCCTCGTTAATCTTCCCGGTACTTCAAATATACTTAAAATAACGCCTTATATTGTTGGTGGTCATCAGGTTTAATGCAAATCTAATCTGCGTGGTTATAAACATTTGCCATTAATACCGCAATGCCTTACATTTAAAACAAAAATCACCGGTTATGACCAGAAGACTCCTGTTATTATTTATCCTGCTTTTCGCGATGGGCGCAAAGGCGCAACACAAAGTAATCCCATTATATGACGGCGGTTCGCCCGGTACCGAAGGCCTTACTTATAATGAAAAGATCACGGCCGATTCAAATATAGTGTATAACGTTTCGCACCCTACACTAACAGTTTATGCGCCTGCCCCCTTAAATAATACAGGCACTGCTGTTATAGTTTGCCCCGGCGGCGGCTTTTACATACTGGGTATAAAGGGCGAAGGAACGCAGGTGGCCGATTACCTGGTAAAAAAAGGAATTACTGTTTTTATATTGAAATACCGGCTTGGCCAAAGCTTAACTGATAACCCTGGTGCAGAATTGGGCGCAGCCATGCGAAAAACTGACTTCGCCGAAAAAATTAAGCCGCTTATCCCCTTTTCTATCGCCGATGGTAAGGAGGCTATTAAATATGTACGTGCCCACGCCGCCGAATATGGCATAGCACCCAATAGAATCGGTATCACCGGTTTTTCGGCAGGCGGAACCGTAGCAGCTGCGGCCGCTTTTAATTACACTGCTGATAACCGGCCCGATTTTGACGCGCCAGTGTACGCTTATATGCCACCCTATTTACAAGCGCCTGTAGCAGCCGATGCCCCGCCTATGTTTCTTTGCGCCGCAAGTGACGATCAATTAGGACTTGCAACCCACAGTGTCGATTTATATTCGAAATGGCTGGCGGCTAAACGACCTGCCGAATTACATATTTACGAAAAAGGCGGCCATGGCTTCGGCATGGGCAAAAACAATATCCCAACCGATACGTGGATTGATCGCTTTGCCGACTGGATTGGTTTACAGGGACTTTTAAAACCTATCGACCCAAAAGTGGTAACCGCGATGGAACAACAGGAAAAAAACCGTAAATTTTTTGCCGATTTATTGAGTAAGGACTGGGCATTTATACAGCGTTATCAAAAAGAAAATAGTGAAGTACCTGCACCTGCGCCTGGCGAAAACCGCGTGGTGTTTATGGGTAACTCCATCACCGAAGGCTGGAAGGGCTGGGGCGATCCCGCATTTTTTACCGGAAAACCCTATTATGACCGCGGCATTAGCGGACAAACCAGCGGACAAATGCTGGTGCGCTTCCGCGAGGATGTAATTAACCTGAAGCCTGCTGTGGTGGTGATTATGGCCGGCATAAATGATATTGCCGAAAATAACGGCCCATCGAAAATAGAGGATGTGTTTGGCAACATTGTTTCCATGGCCGAATTGGCTAAGACCGCTGGTATCAAAGTGGTACTTTCATCAATAATGCCCGCTTACGGTTTCCCGTGGCGGCCCGCTATTGACCCCAAACCGAGTATAACGGCCATTAACGCGATGTTGAAAAACTATTGTGAAAAGAACGGGTTAGTTTATTTGGATTACTTTACCGCTATGGCGGATGAGCGGCGAGGGTTGCCGGCTAACCTATCGAAAGATGGCGTACATCCAAACCTTGCTGGTTACAAAATAATGGAGCCGCTGGCAGAGAAAGCGATTGCGGAGGCGTTGGCTGGAAAATAGAGATTAGAGTTTAGGACCCTGACAAATTTACGAAGATTTCGAGACTTCGTAAATTTAACCTGTTGTTATGAAATTTGAAGTCCATACACCCAGCGAGGAATTGAGGCCTTATGTAAAGCATTTCGTCATCTCCGAAAGTGACGATATGCGAAGCTATAAGGTTTTGCCCGGCACGTCGCTGGTAATGGGTTTTCAATATGCGGGTAACCTTTCGTATCTGGATGATAATAATGAACAACCCTTAGCCGTAGCAGGGATTACCGGCTTAACCGATAAATACCGTATTTTTAAAAATAGCAACCAAACAGGCAGCATCCTGGTGATATTTCATGAAACCGGTGCCGCCCGTTTTTTTGCCGCTCCCTTGCATGAACTATTTGGCGAAAGCCTTTCGTTGGAACATTTATTCAGCCGTTCCGAATTAAATGAAACTGCGGAAAAACTACACGCCGCCAACACCGACAAAGGAAAGATTGGGGTAATTGAACGATTACTGCTGAATCATTTACAGGATAAACAGGAAGATCTGCTGGTAACTAAAGCATTGCGATATATTTATCAGTCGAAGGGTACCATCCGTATCAGCGAACTGGCTGATAAACTGCATACCAGCCAAAGTCCCCTCGAAAAAAGGTTCAGAAGCATTGTCGGCGCCACTCCCAAAAAGTTTGCTTCTATTGTGCGGGTTAAAAATGTGTTGTCAGCAATTGAGGAACTAAGCAATGATGAAATACCTTTTATAGCCGGTTATTACGACCAGGCACATTTTATTAAGGACTTTAAAGCGTTTACTGCGTTAACACCCGAACAATACCTTAAAGAAATAAAGCCCCCAAAAACGTAAAATAAACGATTTTTTACAATCGCAGCCATCGGGCGAAAAGTAGTTTTGTGACATTAAATAAAATGAAAATGTTTACAGAACAACAATTTAAAGCAGCCCACAGCAAGGTAAAAACCGGGGCAGATTTCCCAGGCTACATACAGGAAATTAAGAGTTTAGGCCTAATCCGTTATGAATATTGGGTTAGCGATGGCACAACCATTTACTATGGCGAAAATAGCCATGAGGTAAAATCAGTCGCAAAATATCAGCCATTAACTATTGCAACGGTTTCGTCGGCAGCAACGTTACGGCATAATATCGCCATACATCAAAAAGGTGAAACAGATTTTTTAACATTTTGCGGGCAAGCGGCCGATGCAGGCGTTGAAAAATGGGTAATTGATACGGAAAAAATGCTTTGTACCTATTATGATTTGCAGGGTAACGAAATGGTTGCTGAGCCAATTCCGCAGGGAGAATATTAAAAGTGGCTGAGAATGATCGAAAAAATGTCCTTTCAAACGCAGTGAGAAATCGTCACAAAGAAACTGCTAACACGGATAAACGCCATGCATAGTTTGTTATGCATGGCGTTTAATTATAGTTCGTAAAGTTTTCTCACTTCGTTCGAAATGACATGGGGGGCTGCGTTCGCTTTACCCGCACACGTAGCTTCTTTCAGACTTTTTGGTCACGATAGCTACAGAATTTCCGGATTTTTCCTAACCTCTTACCTCCAACCTCTAATCACTAACCCTCACTTCACAACCGGCAAAATAATCTTCGACTGATCGTGATAGATATTTATCGTTTCCTTTAAAAAGTCTTCATTCTTTGCGTGGTAAATATCAATGTACTGCTGTGGATTTCTGTCAACCAATGGGAACCAGCTGCTTTGTACCTGCACCACAATACGGTGACCCTTTTTAAAAGTATGAGCCACATCGGGCAGGGTATATTTTACCTCTGTTGGTTTGTTTGGTGTAAACGGCTCCGGGTCCGAATAGCTGTTGCGATAGCGGCCACGCATAATTTCGGCCCGTACCAGCATCTGGTAGCCGCCCATTGGGTATTTGTTAACGGGATCGGTTTCGGCATAAATATCCACATCGTTATAGCTGCCGTTATCCGGGAATTCATCAATCAGCTTTACTACAAAATCAGCGTCGGTGTTGGAGATGCTTACCATCAAATCGGCAATTACCGGTCCGGCCAGCGATACATCACTGGTTAAAGTATCAGTCTCAAAAGTCAGCACATCCGTGCGGCGCGAAGCAAAACGCTGGTCGTCCGTCATGTAATTCCGGGTACGGTTAAAGTGTACATCCTGGGTATAAGGTACCGGTTTAGCCGGATCACTGATATAAGTATCAAACGATGGCTGGGTTGAATTACCGGCTGCAAACGCCAGCTTACCTTTAGGCTCCAGGTACAAATTAGTCGGTTGTGTATCGGCAGGCGGCCAGGCGGGTAGCTGGTGCCATTTGTTTTCGCCGGTGAAAAACACAGTGGCTTTGCTGATTTTATCAACAGAACCTACTCCGCGCAGGTAATACTCAAAAAACGGAATCTCAATATTATTGGCATAGTACTGGCTGGTGTTGCTGCCCCAGGGCACATTGCCTAAATGCGTACCATCGTTATTGCGCCATTGCTCGTGATACCATGGCCCCATTACCAGGCGATTGTTAGTGGCAGGGCTCTGCTTGTCAATAGCCTTGTATACATTCCAGGCGCCAAAGCAATCTTCAGCATCAAAAATACCGCCAACTACCAACATGGCGGGCTTTACGTCCTTAATACCTACACGGGCATTGCGGGCCATCCACCAGGCATCGCGGTTTGGATGGTTCATCATTTCGTTCCAAAACTTCAGGCTGTCGCCTGCTAATTTGGTGAGGTTTGGTAACGCGCCTTCGGTTAAAAAGAATTTATAATTATCGTGTATGGGAGGATCATAAGTTGGTGCAGCTACAGTTGTAGGGTGCGGATGCGGCTGACCAAAACCAAACATTTTGTAAAAATCAAAGGCATCCATCTGGAAGAAAGCGCCGTTATGATGAAAATCATCACCAACAAACCAATCTGTTACCGGCGCCTCAGGACTTACCGCCTTTAACGCCGGGTGACCGCTTAATGATGCCATTGTAGAGTAAAAGCCGGGGTACGAAATGCCGAACACCCCCACATTACCATTGTTATTAGCTAAATTTTTCACCATCCAGTCGATGGTATCGTAGGTATCGCTGGCTTCGTCAATATCTTTATTGTTTTTTTTATTGGGATTAAAGGGCCGCACATCGGCAAAAACGCCTTCGCTCATCCATCGGCCGCGCACGTCAGCTATCACCATAATATAGCCTTTTTTGCAATATTGAATCAGGTGATTCACCCAAAACGGGCGGTATTTATCCTTGCCATAAGGCGCGCATGAATAAGGTGTGCGCTCCATTAAAATGGGATGCTTTTCGGAATTATCCTTTGGCAAATAAGCCGATATAAACAACTTCACCCCATCGCGCATAGGGATGCTTACTTCCTGTTTGGTGTAATTATTCACAAACCAAACGGAATCGGCGCTTTGGGCGAGGGTTATTAAGGGGAAAAGGGCGAGGATGAGGAGGTAAAATCTTTTCATTTGAATAGGTCAGTTAATAGTTTATAAATATAGTTTTTTTCTTTTGTCATCCTTGAGCAAAGCGAAGGATCTTCTGTGACATACATTGCGAACTATCCATGCGTGCGATTGCAGGGCGGAGAAGATCCTTCGCTTTGCGCCGGACGACAAATCGCTTTTTTATTCTTGATTATTCTATTTTAACACCGGCAAAATCAGCTTCGACAGTTCATGATAAATTTTAATCGTTTCCTTAACAAAATCCGAATCCTTTGCGTGATAAATATCTACAAACTGCTGCGGGTTACGATCGGCCAGTGGAAACCAGCTACTTTGTACCTGCACCATTATACGGTGACCTTTTTTAAAGGTATGCGCCACATCGGGCATGGTAAACTTCACCTCAGTTGGCTTGCCCGGAACAAACGCTTCGGGATTTGAAAAACTGTTGCGATACCTTCCGCGCATAATATCCCCGCGCACCAGCATCTGGTAGCCACCCATAGGATATTTGGTATCTGGATTTTTCGGTGTATTTGCAGGTAATACATCAATCAGTTTTACTACAAAATCTGCATCGGTGTTGGATAGGCTCACCATTAAATCGGCTACCACAGGACCTGCCAAAGTAATATCATCCCTCAGCGTATCCGTGTCAAAAACCAGCACATCTGGGCGGCGGGCAGCAAAACGCTGGTCATCGTCCATGTATTCGCGGGTACGGTCAAAATGGATTTTATCGGCGTAAGGCACCGGCTTAGCCGGATCGCTCACGTAAGTATCAAACGTCGGTGTATCGTTAAAATCAGGACTGAACGACAAATTGTTATTTTGTTTTAGGTAAATAGGTGTCGGGGTTGCATCCACCGGCGGCCATTGGGCAAACTTGCGCCATTTGTTCTCGCCCGAAAAAAAGATATTGGCTTTGCTCATCGTATCGACGGAGCCTTTCCCTTTCAGGTAATAATTAAAAAAGGGAACTTCTATATTATCCTGGTACCACTCGTTGGTTTTACTGCCAAAACGGATATTGCCCAGGTGGGAACCATCGCGGCTTGCCCATTGCCCGTGATACCAGGGACCAATTACCAGCCTGCTGTTGGTTGCCGGGCTTTGCTTAACCAGCGCCTGGTAAGTGTTCCATGCACCGTAGCCGTCTTCCGCATCAAACAGACCGCCAACCACCAGCATAGCCGGTTTTACGTTTTTAATACCCGAGCGGGCATCACGTGCCTTCCACCAGGCATCCAGGTTGGGGTGGTTCATCATATCGCTCCAAAACTTCAGGCTGTCGCCGGTTACTTTGGTAAAGTTGGGCAAAGCACCCATGCTTAGGTATGCAGCGTAATTATCCTCTTCTTCGGGAAATTGATAGGTCTTTGCGCGATCCATAGTAGGCTTTGGCCGTGGTTGGCTAAAACCATACCCCACATGAAATCCAAATGCATCCATCAAAAATAAAACACCGTTATGATGGTCGTCATCCCCAAAGAAACGATCAGTCACCGGCGCCTGCGGACTTACCGCTTTTAATGCCGGGTGCCCGCTCAACGCTGCCATAGTAGCATAAAAACCGGGAAACGATATGCCACTAACCCCAACATTGCCATTGTTATTGGGTAGGTTTTTCACCAGCCAGTCAATGGTATCGTAAGTGTCGCTCGCTTCGTCAACATCTTTATTGCTCTTTTTATCGGGAATAAATGGATGTACCACCACAAATTCACCCTCGCTCATCCAGCGGCCGCGTACATCCTGGGTAACCATAATATAGCCTTCCTTACAGTATTTCATCATAAAACTGCGCCAGTATGCTCGGTAGGCCTTTCCGTAGGGTGCGCAGGAATAAGGCGTACGCACCATCAGGATGGGGTGTTTTTCGTTGCTGTCTTTCGGCAGATAAATAGAGGTAAAAAGCTTAGCCCCATCGCGGGCAGGAATGGCTACTTCCTTTTTTACATAGTTGTTTACGAACCATGCCGAATCGGCATTTTGCGCAAAGGCAGCAAAGGGGAAAAGAATACTCAGGAGAAAGTAAAGTTTTTTCATTGATGAAATTTTGTGAGGCCAGGAAGTAAATATGGTAATTTTTGTGGAGGAAAAAAAATGTACAAATGCGTGGATGTGTGAAAGATATGCAGATGTGTGAATGTGCAAATAAGCAGATGAAAAATCCTCAAATTTGCACATCCGCACATCAATTCATGTGCACCATCTATTTATTCAACGTCTTCAACTTTTCCCTTATATAAAGCCCGGCCGGGCTCAATTGTTCATCAGTCCATCCGCCATTATTGGCGGCGCCTGGCAGTAGCAGCGCGGTTGTTTCATTCTTGTCGGTGATGTTCCAGTTTACCCAGCTTAGCTTATTATCTTCCAGCCATTGCAGCCAGGTTTTGTTTTCTTCCTGCAGAAACTTACCGTTGCCGTTGGCTTCTCCTACGCCCCATTCGGTAACTATCAGCGGCAAGCCTTTTTTTATGGCGAAATCGGCCTTAGCGCGAAGCTTTTCCTGATGGTTACGGTCGGATGCGTAAAAATGAAAGGAATAGGCAATATTTTTAAAGCCGGTTATCGGATCGGCGGCGGCAACGTCCACATTCTGATCCCAATGCGGGCTACCCACCACAATCAGGTTATCTGCATCGTATTTGCGTATTTCGGTAATAATTTCTGTGGCATAGTTTTTTACGGTATCCCATCCAATAGCTGCCGGCTCGTTCCATATCTCATAAATCACATTCGGCACACCAGTGTATTTTTTCGCCATTTGCGTAAAAAACGCCTTCGACTCGGGTAGATGTTGGTCGCTATGGTGGTCATGCCAGTCAATCAGCACGTAAATGCCGTCTTTAATAGCCTGGTCAACCACGTTTACAATTAATTGTGTTTGCAGCGCGGGTTCCTGTAAATACCCATGATCCGGCTGAACACCCATTGATGCCCGGATAATAGCTATTTTAAAATCGCTTGCCAGCCAGTTTACCACTGCCGGATTGTAATATTTTCGCCCCTGCCACAAACTCCACGAAAAGCTAATGCCCCGCAATTGCGGAGCTGCTCCGTTTTTATTAACTATTTTGCCGTCTACAACCCGCAAAGCGCCATTAATCATAACAGGAGTTTGGGCCGATTGGGCAAACAGGGCCGTGGTAAAAAGAAAACTAATTAAGACTATGCAGGTCGCTTTTTTCATTGTCGTTTTTTATAGGGCAACAATGTAACCAGATACATTTATCCGAATAGTATATTGCAAAAAATGGATTATAAAAGGTTGCTTATTTAGTATAGAGCCCCGGCTGTTTTACTTGAAAATCTCCAAATATCGCTTTACAGACTGCACAAACAACTCCTTTGCTCCGGTATGCACATTCTGCCATTCAAATGCTCCATACATACCGTCAAAGTTAAGCTTGTTAACTTGCTCGCTGATATAAAGAATGTCCCTTTCGGGAAGCGGAATAGCATTGGGGTAACTGTGCATCATGCTGATAAATTTCAAACTATGCGCTACGTATAGACTGTCGCCCACAAAAAGGCTTCCTTTATCACCTACCGCAGGCGCATGTAAAACTGTACTTCCGGCGAAGTGTCCCGCAGTGTGGATCAGCGACATATTATCCCACAACTTATGGCTTGCGCCATTCCATAGCTGTATTCGCGGACTTTTGTCCATTATCCACTCCTGGTCTGCCTCATGCAGATAAATGGGGCAGTCAAAAACCTCGGCCCACACGGCCATCAAACTATAATAATGCGGGTGCGAAATAGCAATGGCCCGTATGCCGCCAATTGAGCGGATAAACGCAACAGATGCCTCGTCAATAAACGGTAAACAATCCCAAAGCACATTACCGCCTGGCGAACATATCAGATGCGCTTTTTGAGCAATGGCAAAGGCGGGTACAATGCGTAAATCAAACACGTTGGGCAACAGGTTGCTAAAACGGATGCTGCTTTTTTTATTAAGGATGTGATAACTTGTCCATTGCTGACCGGTAGCAGGAACGTATTGCCTGTCGTCGGCACATATTAAGCAAACGCCGGGTAAAGGTTCGGCATATTTAGTGCCACAGGTATGGCAAATATTTTTGTTATCCTCATCAGTTATAATGGAAGCCAAATTTCTCATAGCGCCTGTTTTACTTAGCATAAGTGTCCCATACCGCCTTTGCAATTTTGGCAATCACACCCTCGCGGGTGGCTTCGTCGGCAGTTGAATTACATACAAATATGGCTACCGCCAAATGTTTACCATTTGGCAGGGTGATGATACCCACATCGTTGGTAGCGGGCGATAACCCGGCGGCGTTGGTGGGCGAAGTACCGGTTTTATGGGCAACAATTGTCCCGGCCGGCAGCAGGGCTTTCATCCGGTTAGGGCCGGTGGTGGTTTCGGTTAATATCTTATACAAAAAATCAGTACTACTTTTTGACAGCAGTTTGCCGCTGTAAAATTTGTCGAGCAGTAAGGTCATAGCTGCAGGTTTGCACCAGTTGGTATATTGCACCTCCCATGCCGAGGCCATATCAGCTTCCGATGCGCTTATTGCAATACTTTTCACCCCGTTGCGTTTCAGGTAATCTTCCACAGCCTCCGGATTACCTACAACTTTGCTCAATAAAATATCGCAGGCATTATTATCGCTTTGCGATACCATATAACTGAGCAAATCACTGATGGAAATATCTACATCCCCATTTGGGTACTTGTCGCCAAGCGGACTATAGGTATTTTTCCTGATATCGCGTTTTTTAATATGAATTGTTTGATCCAACTTAAATATACCCGAATCCACCAAATGCAATACGGTTAAAGCTATTGGGAACTTAAATACGCTGTGCATTACCAAACGGGCGTTGCCATTATATGTTAGAGTGTCCCGGTCCTCAAGGTTCAATATCGAAACACCTACTATGCCTTTTGCAGGCTTAGCTATAGCTGCTATCTGATCGCGCAGCTGGTTTTGCTGCGCCTGCAAACATACTGGGGCTAAAAAAAGGATTAATAAACTAAGCGGTTTTAAAAACTTCTTCATCATACAATATTAACGCAATTATTTTGGATGAAGTTTATCCGGCCGCTGTTTTTTTAAACAGATGTACCAAAAGAAAATAGTAAACTTGTTTTTTAAAACCTCATCGTATTTATGAAATCTGTTTGGGTTTATTTGTTTACAACCGGCCTTTTATTATTCAGTTGCCAAACATCGCCGGCCCAAAACAGCAATAAAACAGTACCCGACTCTTTAGTCAAAAAATTTACCTGGTATAACCTGAAAAACCAAAACGGTGTTTTGTATGCCCATTTTGATAAAACCGTTTATACCAACAACGAGAACGTTTGGTTTACCGCTTACCTGTTAAATGCCGGTGATAAAAAGACAAATGATGTACTTTCTGCCCTGTTGGTAAAGGATGACGACCATACCATCGCAATGGCAGAGAAGTTTGTGATGGGCCAGGGGATTGCGTTGGGTAATTTATTTTTGCCCGATACTATTCCTCCCGGCGACTATAGCTTTCTACTGTATACCAATGATGTTTCGCAGGAAAAACCTGCCAATATCTTCGTGCAGCCGATCACCATAAAAAACACCGCTGAAACCTCATTTACCGCATCGTTAGACCTGCTTGATACCACCCGTTCGCCTGTAGATAGTAAAAGAAGGGTGTTGTTGGTAACCAATGCAAAAAAGATAATTGCCGGTGCCGCAGTAAGCTATTTTGTGGGTAGCAAACTGCGCCCTCTGATGTCGGGGAAAGGAAAAACCGATAAATCTGGACAATATTTGTTTAACATTCCTGTGGCAGGGATAGCGCCTGGCAACAATACAGTAGAGGCACAAATTACCTATGGCAAAGAAGTGAAAAATGTGAAGCTTATACTACCGGTTTATAATAACGCCCCATCAGTAAAATTTTATCCCGAGGGCGGCAACCTGTCGGATGGTATGTTGAGTACAGTGGGCTGGGAAGTAAAAAACGTGGTTGGCAATCCGTATAAAGTAACGGGTGTGCTTTATAAAGATGGCGACCCGGCAGATACCATAGCAACAGACAGCTACGGTATGGGACAGTTCAAAATCGTCCCCGATAAAAATTCCACTTATTATATAAAACTGTCAACGCCGGTTTTTAAAGATTCCCTTTGCCGCCTGCCTGTTATTAAGGAGAATCTGCCTGTGATAAGCATAACCAAAGCCATAGCCAATGATACGCTTAGCCTCATTATCAAAAATAAGCTGCCTGCCACTATTAATGTTATGGTGCATAACTATAAACAGGTGTTCTTTTCGTTCCCGGTAAAGGTGAAAGCCGCTGGTACGAGGGTAAATATTGCGTTGGATGATTTGCCCAGAGGGATTGCCGAAATTACCGTTTTGGACAGCCTGGACAGACCCTGCGCCGAACGCCTCTTTTTTGCACATTACAATCAGCGAAATAAATTGGATATCATTACCGATAATAACGCTTATAAAACAAGGCAAAAGGTAACCTTAAACTTAAAACTCCAAACTTCGGACGGTAAACCGGCAACCGGCCTGGTTTCAATCGCTTGTGTGCAGGCTAACCGTATTGAAATAAAAAAACAAACAGATATAGAGAGTTACACCTACCTGAGCCATGAACTTGGCGCACTTCCCCTTAAGGAAAAGTACATGGGCAACAATAGTGATGACAAGCAATACCTGGAAGATGTATTATTGGTAAAAGGCTGGCGAAGATACAAATGGACTGAACTAACAACCACAACAGCCGCCGACACTATAAAACAGCAGGATTCACTAACCTTCGGCGGGACAATCACTTACAATGATAAGCCCTTAAAAAAGCCTGCCAATTTGATACTAATGCGGGATTCTTCCGTAAACATCCTGGTAACAAATAAAACCGGGAATTTTACACTCAGCAACAGCGACATGCTTGTAAAAGGAAGCAAGAAAATCCATTTGTTTGTAAGCGGCGCTTCGGTTGGCGGGTATAATATTTACCTGAATAATCCTTACCAAAAAGCTGACAGTTTGCTTGCAAAAAACTATGAACCTATAAATTATAACCACTTTGCATTATCCGGCAAAGACGACAAGCCAGATGCCTTAACCGGCTTTGAGCACGTTATCCAGTTAAAGGAGGTAAAAATTAAAGGATCAAATGATAACAGCTTGAGTTGGACAAAAGGGGTGGAGAATGCCTGCGGCGATTATGTTTGTATGTATAATATACTGAATTGCCCTAATCACAGAGGTTCCCCCCAAAATCATCTGCCTGTTAAAAATGAACGGTACCTTCAATACGATAGCGAGTTGAAGAGAATGAATACGGTTATTTATAGCGGTTGCGAAGCCGATAAATATGAGCGTGGTAAAACATTTAACGGCATACACTATTCCGTGGAATTTTACCCATCTGATTACGCGCAATACAACCCGCCCGAACCTGAATTTTTATCGACCATTTATTGGAAACACCTTTATGAAATATCGCCGGCAAATACTACTCCGCTAACTTTTTACACCAGCGATATCACAGGAGCATTTAAAATAATTGTGCAGGGAATAGGCGATACCGATGTCATATCGGGCGAAAAAACAATTGTGGTTAGCAAGCCTTAATAAATAATTGCCTTTCGGGATTTAATTTTTGATTGCGTACATCTATTATTCCCTAAAAATTCGTTTCTTGTAGCTATAAAACTATCTCCGCGATGCTTAGAAGAAATTTCCTGAAAACAGGCTCGATAGCCGGCTTAACCATAACTGCAGCAGCAACTGGCGCATGTAATTTAGCCGACTCAAACAAAAAAACGGACGAAACTAACGCCGATAAACCGGACGATTTTGCGTTAAATGAAGTGACGATTGCCGTTTTACAGCAGAAGATGCAAAGCAAGGAATATACCTCGCGGTCCATAACCGAATTATATTTAAAACGGATAGATGATATTGATAAAAGCGGTCCGAAATTAAATTCGGTTATTGAGTTAAATAAAGACGCTTTAAGCATAGCCGATGCTATGGATAAGGAACGCGCTGCCGGTAAGGTGCGCGGCCCCTTACACGGTATACCTGTTTTAATAAAAGATAACATCAGCACCGGCGATACCATGCACACCACTGCGGGCGCATTGGCGATAGCCGATAACATTGTAAAACAGGACGCCTTTATTATCGGCAAGCTAAGGGAAGCGGGTGCTGTATTGTTAGGCAAAACTAATTTAAGCGAGTGGGCCAATTTCAGGTCCACCCATTCAACCAGTGCCTGGAGCAGCCGGGGCGGGCAAACCAAATGCCCCTACCTGTTAGACCGTAACCCAAGCGGATCAAGCGCCGGTTCGGGTTCGGCAGCATCGGCAAATTTGTGCGCCATTGCTATCGGTACCGAGACGGATGGCTCTATCGTATCGCCATCATCAGTAAACGGACTGGTGGGCATTAAACCGACGGTTGGCTTATGGAGCCGCACGGGAATTATACCTATCTCCAAAACCCAGGACACCGCCGGACCAATGGCGCGTACGGTTAGGGATGCGGCCATACTACTGGGTGCACTTGCCGGAGCGGACCCACAGGATAGCTATACCGCCGCCAGCAACGGGAAGATAAAACCCGACTATACCAAATTTTTAGATGAAAACGGTTTAAAAGGCAAGCGCATCGGGATAGAAAAAGATGCCATGAAAATTAGCCCGGCTATGGACCCGATTTTTGCAGAAGCTATTGCCTTAATGAAAAGCAAAGGAGCAGTTATTGTTGAAGTTGAGTTAAATAAACAATTAAAGCCCATTGGCCAGGCAGAATTTACAGTTTTGGTATATGAATTTAAAGATGGGCTGAATAAGTATTTAAGTACCGCAAATTCAAAAGTAAAATCGATAGCTGAGGTAATTGCCTTTAATAAACAAAACGAAGCTAAGGCGATGCCGTATTTTAAACAGGAGATTTTGGACCAGGCAGAAAAAAAGGGTGGTCTTGATGAAAAAGAATATATTGAAGCCGTTGCAAAAACCACAGGGATCAGCCGGAAAGCCATTGACGACTTATTAAAGCAGAACAACCTGGATGCCATTGCGGCGCCTACAAATGGTTTTGCTTGTTGCATTGATTTGGTAAACGGCGATTACGATAATGGTTTTGGCTTCTCGTCGCCCGCCGCTATGGCCGGTTACCCGCACATTACAGTACCCATGGGGTATTTTAATGAATTGCCGGTTGGGTTATCATTTATCAGCAGCGCTTATAAAGAAGCGGATATTATTACACTGGGTTATGCTTATGAACAGGCATCGAAAAAAAGGGTAGCTCCGAAATTTAAAAAAGATTTATTGGGATAGGTTGGTTCATTAGTTCATTGTTGGTTGGTATCACATCCCTCCCAATGAGGGATGTGATACCATTATTTATAATATTCCTCCAGTTCCTTCAATCGCGCAATTTGGCCGGGGCGCGGATTAATAAACAGCCTTACCTTACGTACTTTAGCGTACGCTTCGGCGTAAGTTAAGCCTGTTTTTATCAGGTATGCCATCGCCATAGTAGGACCACGGCCCAAGCCCTGGCGACAGTGTACGTAAACGATGCCGTTATTTTTAATTTGGTTATCTATAAAATCAGCCCCTTTAATCAGTATCTCCAACGATGGTGGCGTATTATCAACCGTGGGCAGGTGCAGGTATTTGATGTGTTCGTGTTCCGCCTCACTATAATCGGCATGGGTGCGCATGTTTACAATACCGGTTACGCCAAGGGCTTTCAGCTTTTTTAACCCTAACAAATTGTACTGACTGCCCAAAAGCAGGTTTGGCGTTATTTGCGAGCGGTTGGTACGTGGCAACCCGGTAATTATACGGTGGATATTATCGTATTCGTAATCGAAAAAAAGACCGGCGATAGTAACGGCTCTTTTGAGTTTTTTTAACATAGTTAGTTAGAATCAAGACGGCAAGAGACAGGAATCAAGAGGGCAAGATAGGAAAAGAGAGTCAGGACGCCAAGAATCAAGATTCAAGATATCTTGGTTCTTGATTCTTACTGTCTTGGTTCTTGATCCTTACAGTCTTGATTCTTGACTCTCTCCGTCTTGCTTCTTTCTTCAACGCGTAATATAATCCATCGCCTGCTGAAATGTGGCTACCCAAATTTCATCCTGGTGGGCTTTCAAATAGGCCAGTAACTGGCGATGAGCAACTGCGGGAGTGGTGATATAATCGCCACCAACACCATGGAACATAAAAACGCCCATGCCACCGCTGGCCTGTACTTTTTTCACATATTGAATCAACTCGGCGCCTGTGCTATTAGCGGGCAAACCCCATGAGGGTACCAATAAAGGGTCGAGGTGTTTAAAATCGGTGATAATGGCTTCCGGTCCGCCGCCTATGCGGGCGTATTTTATCAGGCCCGATTTACGCAGCGTATCCACATAATTTACCCCACCTACCGATAGTTCGGTGCACGGATAAGCATAAGAGCGGTTGACTTTGCCATCCACCGCAAATAGCAAATTATTCATCGAAGCTATTTCGCGGATCATCATAAACGGGCTATAATTTTCGGCATAATTTACCGGGTTGGCTTTAAACGCTGTACTTAAACAAGGATGATACATGGTATGGTTAGCCAGCTCATAACCCTTTGCTGCAACTGCCTGCCACAACGGAATGGTTTGACTGTTAAGGGTAGCCGTCAGGAAAAATGTGCCCGTTAAGCCGGCTGAATCCAGTTGCGGGATAGCTACATTTAGTTGTGAAGCGATAGCATCATCGTATGTAAGCACTATAACCGCCTTTTTATGATTGGGCCAGCTGACTTTTTGCTGCGCCTGGGCTACAAAGCCAAACATTAAAAAAATAAATGTTAATCTTTTCATCGGGTTTATTTGTGTTTGTGCCGGTTAATAAAGTTGTTTAATCCGGTAGGAAATGATGCTTCGAATATAGCTAAATATTGACTGCTGTTACGTTTTGCGAAAGTAATTAGAGTTGATTGGATTGGAAGATTTACATCTGATTTTTGCTGACACGGAGGGGTCTGCCGCCTTTTTCTACAAAGCGGCAGAAACCTCTGTGTGAAAAGAAAGGCAAGATTGTTAGTTCGTAAAAACGAGTCAAGTGCAAACCAACCGCACAAAAGTAAGAGTCTCAGCTTATGAAAAACGAGTTGATGTTCAGGGGAGTTGTCTGAAATTTTCAAATTAGTTGTTCGCGCTGTATCGTTTTTACAGTGCTTGCGTATACTTAATAAAAGAACCACACCGAACAAATGAAAATCCCCCGCCTGCTATTTATTTGTCTTTTGGCTGCTATATTGTTCTCATGTAAAAAACTCGGAAACAGTAAAGAATCTGATAGCGACCCCAATACGGCCACCATAGTTGCCAATTGGAAATTAATCAGCGATTCTACCTTTACCGTCAATACATTTGGCAACTTTGTTAAGGACACGAGCGCAATTTACCTGGGGATTCCCAGCGATTATTACGATTTTGATGCCAGCGGGAAGCTGTATTTAAACAATCAAAATAACTTGGGTAAGGATACGGTAAACTATGTAATTGCGTCGCCCATACAGGTTTTTATGTACAAAACAGATAAACGGGCAAACTATGCTTATAGTCCTTACCATGTTGACGTACTTACCCGCCACAAGCTGGTATTGAGCGGTATAATTGCAAACCCCGACTTTTACTATGGCGAGGTGCTAACTTTGGGAAGATGAAGTTTCATTTTCATCCTGAGCGCAGCGAAGGATGAAAAATCATCACCTTAAATCAACTATCTCAACGCCTTTGTGCATTTTGGGATCGAAAGAGAATGTATTTTCGGGTACTTGTATATTGGGTACAAAGCTACGCAGGGTATACTTATAACGATTGCCATTGTTGTCGAATATCAGGGCGCTATAAATTTGTTTTTTCGCTTTGTCAATCTCTAACCGCACTTTAAAAAACGATTTCTTGATATCTTCGGGCGTTAAATCAATCTCCTGGTACACTTTGCCGCCTATTTTTACTTCGCCGTTGTAAATGTATTTGTAGCCGTGTTCGTAAATGGTAAATATCTGCGCGGGGTTAAGGCCTTCGCCACTATTATCGGGGGCATTTATTTGCACTTCGTTGTCTTTTTTTAGGTAAGTCCATTGCGTTTTACCATCGCTGATGATCTCCTGCGCAACGTCGGGTTTGGCCGGGTTATCGGCGCCATACAGCGTTACCCTAAATTTATTGGCTTTTGAGCGTGCAATAAGCGTTCCGGTTTGGGTTTCTTTAACCCCGGCCTGCTGGTTATCGAGCGTAAATTCAAAATCGGTTTTTACTACGTCGTATGCTTTGTATTTGGCGCTAACCTGGTTTAAAATTACTTTGGCAGTGGCGTCTTTTTGTGCGAATAAATAAGTAGCAGGTAATGTTAACAGGAATATTATAAATAGCTTTTTCATTATTTTGTCATTGGTCATTAGTCATTGTATGTGTGACAACGATAATGAGTAAAGGATTAAATTGATTTTTTGTTGTGATTAATTGTTTATCCCGAAAATCCTTGAATCTTCTTAATCGTGTTTTTGCAGCGTTTCCAGGTGTCTTTCCAAACTGTATTCATCGGCAAATAAAACTTCGCGGGCCTTGCTGCCTTCAAATGCACCTACAATGCCGGCGGCTTCCAGTTGATCGATAATACGGCCCGAGCGGTTATAACCTAATTTTAGTTTTCGTTGTATCAGCGATGTTGAACCTTGCTGATGCAGTACAATAAGGCGGGCAGCATCTTCAAACATCGGGTCGCGGTTATCACTGTCAAACTCTTTGGTGCTGCTGGCTTCGCCTTCTCCGGCGTACTCAGGCAGTAACATGGCCGATGGATATCCCCGCTGGTTACCAATGAAATCAGATATCCGCTCCACTTCGTGTGTATCCACAAATGCGCATTGCAAACGTATCAAATCGCTGCCGGTTGATAATAGCATATCCCCGCGGCCTATCAGCTGATCGGCGCCGCCGGTATCCAATATGGTACGCGAGTCGATTTTTGATAACACTCTGAATGCCAGGCGCGATGGGAAGTTGGCTTTAATAGTACCCGTTATAATATTTACCGATGGCCGTTGCGTTGCTATTACCAGGTGTATACCCACTGCACGCGCTAATTGGGCAATACGGGCAATAGGCACTTCTACTTCCTTGCCGGCGGTCATCATCAAGTCGGCAAATTCATCAATTACTAATACAATGAACGGTAAGTAACGATGTTTTTCGGGGTTGCTTATTTTGCGGTGTACAAACTTTTCATTGTATTCTTTCAGGTTACGTACCTGGGCGTCTTTCAGCAAATCGTAACGCTGATCCATCTCGATACAAAGCGAGTTAAGCGTATTTACCACTTTTTTGGTATCGGTAATGATGGCATCGGCTTCGTCGGGTAGCTTTGCCAAAAAGTGACGTTCTATCTTGCGGAAAAGGGTAAGCTCCACCTTTTTTGGGTCAACCAAAACAAATTTCAGTTCGGCAGGGTGCTTTTTATACAGCAGGGATACCAATATAGCATTGATACCAACCGATTTACCCTGGCCGGTGGCGCCCGCAACTAATAAGTGAGGCATCTTGGCCAAATCGGCTATAAATACTTCGTTGCTGATAGTTTTACCGAGCGCAATTGGCAGGTCCATCGTAGTATTCTGGAATTTTTCGGTAGCTAATACCGAACGCATGGAAACCATTTCGGGGTTTTGATTAGGCACCTCGATACCAATAGTACCTTTGCCTGGCATAGGTGCAATGATACGTATACCAAGGGCCGCTAAACTTAGGGCAATATCATCTTCCAGGTTTTTAATTTTCGAGATACGTACCCCAGGTGCCGGTATAATTTCGTACAACGTTACCGTTGGGCCAATGGTAGCCTTTATCTTATCAATCTCGATATTATAATGGTTTAGCGTTTCAACAATTTTGTTTTTGTTGGCACCCAGTTCATCCTGGTTTACGCTTATTTTATTGGAGCCATAATTCTCCAACAAATCCAATGGCGGATATTGGTACGATGCAAGGTCGAGGGTGTGATCATAAGTGCCAAATTGATCAACCAGGCTTTTCGCCTTTTCGTCGTCAGTCTTTTCGATGTTGAGTACAGGGGTAGGGCGGGTAACGCCCATTGTTAACGGTATTTCAAATTCCGGCTCGTTTTCCTCTATAATTAAGTCGGGTGTTAGTACAACCGTTTGATGTTTTGGCGGAACCGGCGGTGGCGGTGTTTCGCGCATGGCATTACTACCGGCAATATTTTTGTTGCCGCGGCCATGCCATTCAACGGGCTCAAAAGGTTCTTCAACTTCCAGGTCAACAGGTTCGGGAGTTGCGGTATTGGCGCGGTCATCGGCGTCTATGGCTGTTTTAAGTTTCCGCTCCGGTAATTTAAAATCCATATTATAAGCAATTACCAAAACGGTAAGCGCTGCAAATACTAACAAACAGCCGGTGCCTGCCTTGCCAATTTGGGCGTCGAGCAATCGGTTAGTCCAGAAGCCGAAACCGCCTTCCATGTATGCCGGATAATCGCTTATAAGCGAGTGGATAAAGCCAATTGCTACTGAGAAAAAAACAATTCCGAATATGGCGTAAGCCATTGATTTGCGAATGGGATATAACACCGTTTTAAACACGAAGCGATAGCCTATCACCACAAAAATGAAAACAAAAATAAACGAAGCCACACCAAACCATTCGTAAATAAACTGGTTTGATAACAAAGCGCCCAACTTGCCCAGCGAGTTTTGCACTTTGATGGGGTTTTTATTGGCGATATCGCCAGCCTCCTGAATAGTTTTACCCAGCGAGAGGTTATACCAACCGCCATTGGTTGTTGAAATATAGCTTTGATCTTCCTGCCAGGTGAACAGGTAGGAGGTAAAGGCAACCAGGAAAAAGGCAGCTAACAAGAGAAAAAACAGTCCGGCTATTTTTATTAAACGGCTGTTAGCCCAGTCGAAAGGAGGTTTGTCTTCCTGTTTTTGCCTTTGTTGGCGTTCCTTTTCCATCTTCGTTGAAGATGGGCGGGGCTCATTTTCTGGCTTTGAATTAGTTGATTTAAATTGATTTCCTGTTATCGGCATCCTGATGTAACCCTCTTTTGTGCAAATATAAAGTTAATAGATTAAACAACTTATTTACTTAATATTTTAATTTTTTTGCTAATATTGGAGTTGCTGCCTTAATTTAGTATCTGAAAAACAGTAATAAAACATTAATAATGAGTGT
>JABDBM010000085.1 GCA_013288685.1 Bacteroidota bacterium
TCCAGGTTAAATTTAGCATCCGAAAAATAAATTCGCGGAAAAACACGCCAGGGCTCTGCGTGTTCTTCCAATTTTACCGCTTTTAAATTTCTTACTTCCCACCTGTAATCATACTTACCGTCGATAATTGTTTTTACCGGCTTTATGGTAGTGTTTTTGTTCAGGTAACGAAATCCGGCGGCGGTATCAACCGTTAAATGATAAAACGCATTTTCAACTGATTGCTCATTATCCTGAATATTCCATTCGCCAACATTAAAACTACTGTTAACGTCTTCCTCATATTCAATTTCAATAGTTGTGGGGTAGGTCGCTATGGTATGTTGTAAGGCCATAACGCGCTCATCCGTCACCAGGTTTGCACCACCTGTTGCCGAATAGTCGTTTAAATCGCTTTTATGGTATTTTTTAATCACGGTGCCTTTTTCATCAAAAACACGCATTATTATATCGCTATAGCTATCGTATTTTCGGTTATAATAAAGCGCCATAACCGCTTCCCGGTCGGCCTTTTCATTTAAAACGGTTACAATAGTGTGTATTTTATTGGTTTGCTTGCCAGGCCCTTTTATTACATCTTCTTCCATACTGTACCGCACCACCGAGTTTGCATGCTCTTTGAGAGAGTCGGGTATAGTAGAGGCGATGTACAAGCTTTGCGGAATAACCTGAGCGCCGGCTTGCAAAACGGTTCCGCATAAGGCCGCAGCAGTAAACAGCAAGCAATTTAAATATCTGGTGTGCATAATTCTATCAGCCTTTTTTAAGTACAATTTGTTCATTCATCAATTCGCTCAGTTTTTTAAAGAAATCGTGAAATTCCGGATAATCCTCTTTAAAGAAAATGGATTTCTTAAAGTTCAAACTGTAACGAACCACTATTGATCCGTCCTGCGCTGCAACTATTCGTTTAAAAGTAATGCTGTTATCAGACATAGCCATACTTACGCTTTTGGGCATGGCATCAATTTTAAACCCGGCCGGCACTTTGTAAATGCCACTAACAGCATCGCTACCCAAACAGCTAAAATCAATATCCGTTAAGCGGGTTTCACTCAAAAACTCATTATCAAAAGCGGTTGAAAATAAATTGGGTTTAAAATAAATATAGTTATCGTCCGATCCGCTCAGGTTTAGCGTAAAATTAAAGTTTTGCAACAGTGGCAGGGTATCAACCTCCATGTTATCAAGTTTTAGCGCTGTTATTTTTAAATCGTTATTGCCATTCTGTAAGCTTTTTATATATTTTTCCTCCCCATCTGTTTTGTAGGCATCAATATCATCAATGCGGTTATAACTAAAACTGTTAATTTGCCCGGTGCCGGTCATTTTACCATCAGGCGTTATTTCCGAGTTAATAAGCGTTACTTCACGCACAGGCGCCGTTTTTTGAAATAAACTCCGTGGTCGAGGTTTTATTTTCTTTATCTATTTTTAGCCCGAAGCTGTTGAGCAGGGTTCTCGGAATTTCGTTGTAAATATTGTATTTTCCTGTGGCATCCAATACATAGTTGGTGGCGCTATCAACAGGAAAATAAACTACGGTACGGTTAAACTGGTACCGGTTGGGGTAAGCGGGATTTATTTTGCCATTGCTGCGGGTACTTACCAGCATTGGGTAAACCTTCAGCCCTGTTTTTTGAAGCAAATGGAACAAACAAAGGTTAACCTCGGTGGAGTTGCCTGTTTTTTTAGTCCAGGCTTCGGAGGTACCATCCTCGGTATAAATCTCATCGTCCTCGTTCCACTTCATGTTCTTTTTAACTTCGTTAAAAATATAGCTGATCTTTGCTGCATCGCTTCCCAGGCTTTTCGCTTTAGTCAGGATCTCTTCTTCGCCGGCAAGTTTTCGTTTAAACTGACCACCAAAATCATCAAAGTCGAGCATGTTTTCGCCAACCTTCGTCCAGCTGTCCGAATACGATTGATGGAAACCCGGAGCGCTAACGGTTTGCAGCGCATACAGTATCCGCTGTTCATTATCCTTTAACGAACTCATCCGGGGCTCCTTGCCCACCGAAGGTACGTTGGCCAGGGCCTTAACCGTTTCCGTATTTTTAACATAGGGCTGATTTACCATTACTAAGTTTTTATAATAAAAATAAGTTGGTATATCGGTGTTGATTTCGCTGTAACGTGTTGGAATGTTGGTTTGAAAATACCAATCCGGGAAATTCCCGATGTTATTGGCGGTTAAAAGATATTTTAACTCTATAATCGCTCCGGGTTTAACGTTAGGGAAAGCAAGTGCCATTTCGGTAAGGTACTTATTAACCGGCTGGTAAAAAATTTGCTTTTTATCAACTTTGGTTATCTCAACCACACCATTATTCAAATTTATGGTTTCGGCCTGGACGTTCGAGATGTATTGAGCGCGGTTTCCGCCCCAATAACGTATCTTCATGCTGCCTTCATCCTTTCCATTTTCGTTAAAAATTTTGATACGGATATGGCGCTCTAAAACAATGTTGTAGTCCTGATCGAAAAAGACAGAACCTTTATTAAAAAGGACTTCGGCATTGGCGCCTTTTTCGAAGTCGCAGGCGGTCATTTCCAAATCGGCCTTGTCAACTTTGCCAAAGGCCTGGGTGGTTGGAGCGGGTGTTGTGGTTTGGGCGTGCGCTAACGTGGCTAAGGAGCCAAGCGCAAAAAGAATAAATAATTTCTTCATCATTAATCAGGGTTTGTGGGTTCGGTATTCCGAATATAGTGATTTAAATTAGGGGCAACAATTTATTTTATTAATTAGATTTTCTTCAATACTACCTGTTCATTCATCATTTCGTTCATTTTTTTAAAAAAACTGTAAAACCCGGGATAATCCGCTTTAGGATATATTGATTTTTTTAACCCAAGGCTATATCTTACCACTATTTCCCCGTCGCGGGCCGTTACTATTCTCTTAAAAACAATGCTGCTATCGGGCATTTCCATGCTGATACTTTTGGGCATTGCGTCAATTTTATAACCAGCGGGTATTTTGTATAGCCCGTTTACCGCCTCTTTATTAAGGCAGCCAAAATCAATATCTGTTAAACGCGTTTCGCTTAAAAAGGCGTTGTCAAAGTCCGACGAAAATAAATTAGGCTTAAAATAAATATAGCTGTCGTCGGTTGCCGGCAGGCTTAAATAAAAACTGAAGCTTTGCTTTAGCGGCAAGCTGTCAATGTCCATATTATCCATTTTTAGGGCCGTTATTTTTAAGCCGTTGTTTTGCAGGCTTTTTATATAAGCATCTGCACCATCGGCTTTATATTTTCTGATGGCATTTATTCGGTTATAGGTAAAGCTGCTTATGTTTGTAGTTCCGCTCATACTACCATCCGGCTTTATTTCGGCATTTATAAAGGTAATATTAGTTGTTGGATTTGTATTAGTTAAAAACAGGATGTCGTTTTTTCGATGCTCTCCATCTAATAGCAAACCATAATTGTTAAGTAAGTTGGCGGGTATCAGATTATAAACGTTAAACTTCCGGCTGGCATCGAGCACATAATATACCGAGTCGTTTACCGGAAAGTAAACAACCATGGCGTTAAACTGTGATACGCTTGGAAAAGCCGGGTTTACTTTACCATTATTGCGCGTACTAACCAGCATGGGCAGCGCATTAATTTTTGCTTTTTTAAGTAAATGATACAAAATATAATTTATCTCGGCCGAGTTACCCGTTTTTCTGCCCCATACAACCGTAAGGCTATCATCGGCAGTGCGTTCCGTCTCGCCATCCCATTTCATACTGTCTTTAACCGTATTATATATAAATATCATTTTAGCGGTATCCGTTTTTAAATGCATGGCGCTGTCAAGCAATTGGTCTTCTCCGCTTAATGCCTGTTTAAACCGTCCAAAATAAACTGCCGCCCCCATCCCGGCCTTGCCCCAGGTATTAGTGGCAAGCAAAGCTTTGCCTCTTGCAACCGGCCCATCGTACTGGTAAGTAAGCCTGTCCTGATAATCCTTTGCCGAACTCATAAAGGGTTCGTCGGCAACCGACGGTATATTTGCCAATGCCTTGGTATTAATGGTATTTTTCACCAGCGGCCTTCTTATATTGGGGATTGGTTTGTAATACTCATCATGAGGCATATCTGTATTTATTTCGCTGTAGCGCGTAGGGATGTTTCTTTGAAAACGCCAAACCGGAAAATCCTCTGCCGGTATTTGATGCAAGGTATACTTATACTCAATAATCGAACCTGGCTTCGCATTGGGAAACGCAAAAACCAATGCATCACTATAGGCACTCACCTTTTGCCTGTAAATGATTTTTTTGGCTGCTTTCGTAATCTCAATTGCCCCACCGGTAAGGTTTATGGTTTCGGCCTCCACACCTGTCATATATCCGGGGCCTTTTCCTCCAAAATATGCTACTTTAATGTTTGCTTCATCTAACCCATTCGTGTTAAAAATTTTTATCCTTATGTGCCGTTCAAAAATCAGCGTATTGTCGTAGTTAAACGAAATACTACCCTTATCAAACAGCACTTCGGCATTGGCATCCTTTTCAAAATCACACGAAGTCATTTTTAAATCGGCTGTATCGATAACGCCGAATGACTGTGTTGTTGGCGGTACCGACAGCTTTTGTGCGTTAACGAACAAGCCAAAGGAGCCGGCTACAAAAAAAGCAATGACTTTTTTTAACATTTTAACATTTAGTAAATTGCGATTGAGGTGCGTAAAAAACAGCGTTATTTTATTCAATTTATTTTCTTTAATACTACCTGTTCATTCAGCATTTCGTACATCTTTTTGTAGAAATCGCGAATACTCCGGTATTCTTGTTGTGTAAAAAACGACCGTTTGAAATTGATAAGATACTGTACCGAAATAACGCCCTCAGCCTCGCCAATCGTTCGTCTGAAATTGATGCTTTTATCGGGCATTACCAGGCTGGTTTGCGTTGGCAAAACGTCAACTTTGTATCCCTTGGGTATTTGGTAGCGGCCATTAACAGAATAAGTGTTGATGCTGCCAAACTCAATGTTCGAAATCCGTTCTTCGCTCAAAAACGGATTGATTTCAAAACCAGTGAACAGGTTGGGGTTAAAATACATGTAATTGCCATCGGGTTCGGTTAAATTATATTTAAATGATAGCGTTTGTGTTAAAGGCAGCGTATCCGTTTGGACATTTTGAATTTTTAGCGAGTCTATTCTTAGTCCGTTGTTGTTTGTTTGCAGTTCGCTGATGTATTCCTTTTCGCCCAGCTTATCGAATCGTTTCAGGTACTTTTCGCGGCCGTAACCCGTACTGCTTATTTGCGTGATCCCGGCAAGCTTACCCCCGGTACTAATGTTGCCATTTATCAATATCACTTCACGTGCTGCCCCGTATTTTAACGGCACGAGTTTAAATATTTTATTATCCGCATCAACAGATACGGTTGTTAGGCCATTTAAATCGAGCGGGATATTGTTGTAGGTATTATATGGATTGGTGGCATCTAAAACATAATAGTTTAACGTGTCGATAGGGTAATAAACAACTGTTTTGTTCATTTGCGCCAGGCTAATGTAATCAGGATCAAGTTTGCCGTTTTCGCGCGTTTTTAAAGTCATCAATAAAACATTAACGTTGGCGGCTTTTAGCAGGTGATATAATATCAGGTTTATTTCGGTGCTGTTGCCTGTTTGTTCGTGCCATGCTTTTTTTACGCCAGCAACCGTATACCAACGGTCTGTTTTATTCCATTTCATGGCGCGTTTAACGGTGTCAAAAACGTATTTTATTTTATCTCCGTCCGTTTTTAAAGCCCTTGCATTAGCAATAATCTGTTCTTCGTTATCCAGTTTCTTTTTTAACTGACTGCCAAAATCTTCATCATCCAGCATTTCATTACCGGCATGAGTGAGGGTGTTGTACCACCTGAACCTTTTCAGCACCACCCCTTCTATGTAATCTTCGGGATAATCCATAAACGCCTCTTCCTGATACGATTTTATATTTCCCAATGCCCAAATATGCCGAACACCCATGGGCGATTTTATATTGATTATCGTATCTTTAAGCGTTGGCCGATAGCTTTTTTGAAAAACGTTAAATACATACAGCGGCGAGAAGCTGGCATCGAACTCGCTGTACCGGGTGGGAAGAGTTGCCTGGAAAAACCAATCGGGGTAATTATATGGATCGGGGGTTGACCACAAATAGCTAAATTCAATAACCGAGCCTGGCCTCACATCAGGGAAAGTTAATATCAGGGCCTTTTCATTTTTATTAGTGGTTTCGGTATAAATCAGCTTTTTATCGACAGCAGTAAATTTAATGGTTTTGCCATCCAGGTTAACGGTTTCGGCCATCACATCGCTAATCTGTTCATCAGCGTGAACGCCATAATAATCAATGCGGATATTGGCCTCGTCTTTTCCCTTTTCGTTCAATATTTTAATCCGTTTTTGCCGCTCCATCCGGATTTTTCCGTATTTATAGGTCACCACCCCCTTATCAAACAATACCATCGCATTGGCATCCTTTTCAAAATCGCATTGTGTCATTTTTAAATCGGCGGTATCGATAATGCCAAACGGCTGCACACCAGGAGATTTGGGTTGTGCTTTAGTAGTGAATGTTAACAGGATTAATATAAAAACAGAAAACAGTTTATACATTTAGTATAAGGTTTTGATGGGGCTAATATAATTAATTAGCCATTAAAACCCCGTCAAATCTTTTTCAGCACAATCTGCTCATTCAGCACCTCGTTCATTTTTTTAAAATAAGCATGCAAATCGGGATAGCTGGCCCGGCCGTAAACAGATTGTTTGTAATTAATTACATAATAAACAACAACAACATTGTCTTCCTGCCCTATAATTCGCTTAAAAGTGATGCTTTTATCGCCCATGATCAAATTGATACTTTTAGGCAGTACATCAACCTTATATCCCGGCGGGATCTTATACCTTCCGTTTATAGAGTAAATATTACTGCTGCCAAAATCGATATTGGATGACCGGGTGTCACTGATAAACGGATTGTTGTGCAGCGAGGTAAATAAGTTAGGGTTAAAATAAATGTACTTATCATCGGTTCCGGGCAAATCCAGCTTAAAGTCAATGTTTTGCGTTAACGGAAGCGAGTCCACTTCGGCATCCTGCAGTTTTAGCGAAGTAATTTTTAAATTATTGTCGTCGCCGGTTAAATACTGTTTGTATTTATCCTCGTCCAGCTTTTTATGCAATTCCAAATTGATGGCTTTATTATAGCTAAAACTGGCAATCTGGGCAGTACCACTCATGCTGCCGTCGGTACTAACATCGGCCTGCACAAAAACTACCTGTTTTACCGGCTGCTTTTTTTTGCATAAAAACCATCTCGTATTTTTTTTGCTCTTTATCAATCTGTAAGCCATACGAGTTTAAAAGCTCAAAAGGAATTTCGTTATAAATGTTATACTTATCGGTTGCATCTAACACATAATACATAGTGCTATCCACAGGAACATAAGTAACCAGTTTGTTTATTTGATAGATGTCCACAAAGTCGGGCCGTAACTGGCCGTTATCGCGGGTACTCACCAACATCGGATAAGCTTTAACGTCCGCCCGTTTTAATAAATGATAAAGTATCATGTTAATTTCGCCCCAGTTGCCGCTCTTTTTTTTCCAGGCATTTTTTATACCATCCTTCGATGCCCAGTTTTTCTCCTCGTTCCATTTCATGAGCGTTTTTACCTGGTTAAATAAAAAGGCAACCCGGTCGGCCTGCGCCGGCAATGCTTTTGCTTGTTTAATTAAATCGTCCTCGTCGCGCAGGTTTTGATCAAATGGCTTATTGATGTCTTTTTCGTCGGCAAGTTGCTGCCCCACATCGGCCCAGGAAGCAGAAACCTTGGTATGCACGCCGTTAATGGTTACCTCCTGAATAACAAATGACAAGCTTTGCGTAACGTCTTTTTTTGAACGCATATAAGGTTCATCTTTTAGCGATGGGACTGAAGCCATGGCCCAAACATGCCCCAATCCGGCGGAGGTTGTGGTATCCTTCACAAAGGGCTGATCGTTTTTGAACAATACTGTTGACGATATAGTTTGATTTAGTACGATTGTGGCCTGACTGTACCGTGTGGGTAAATCGCATTGAAAACTCCAGCCCGGCAGACTTCGCGAAAATGGGCGCGACCAAATATACTTGTACTCAATTATCGACCCAGCTTTGGCTTCGGGGAACGAAAAAATTACGGCGTCCTTACTTTTGTCGGTATGTTCGCTGTAAATCAGCTTAGGGTCAAGCCGGGTATAAACAGCTTTGCCATTTACCAAATTTATGGTTTCGGCTTCCAGTCCTTCAATAGTTTCGGCGCCAAACCTGTTGTCGTATTCAATCCTGATGTTAGCTTCACTTTTGCCATTTTCGTTAAAAATTTTTATTCTCCTCTGTCGCACCATAACAATTCTGATGTAACTAAAAAGAAACTCGGCACGATCAAAAAGCACCATTGCGTTGGCATCCTTTTCAAAATCGCAGTTTTTTAGTTTTAAATCGGCCGTGTCAATAAAACCGTATACGGTCATTCGTGATTTAGGGGATGATTTTCGATCGGTGCTGTCTGTCTTATAAAAATTCTGAATGGGCGCATTAGCTGCTATTGTATCTGTTTTTATATGCAATTTGGTTTCGGTGGCTGACTTTGTTTTGGTCGTATCAGGTTTTGCAGGAGCTTGCGTTTGTGCCGTGGCTGCATTAATTAACAGAAGGGTTATCGAAAGCAAAATGAAAAGCTTCTTCATCGGGGCGAATAGTTTAAGCCTCCTAATGTAGTAATTGCATCTTATTAAAATGCAATTAAAAGTAATAGCGTATTTAAAACAGTCAAGTCTCCGTTTTATTTTGTCATCCTGATCCGCCCATTGGCGGATCAGGATGACAAAGCATTGTTATTTATTGCTTTTCAAACCTGGCTGCCCAGCCTCCGCCCGATGCAAGTTTTACAGTTAGCTTATCGTTTGCCGTTACAGTTATCACTTTGCGGTTGTAGTCGGTGCCATCATGGCCGGCATTTACGCCATCTTCAAAAATAGTGGCTTTATAACTTCCGTTCCCCAAAAAGGATAGGTCAACGGTTATGTCGCGGGCATTCCAGTTGGTCATGGCGCCCACATACCAGGTGTTCCCTTTTTGGCGGGCAATACTTACAAATTCGCCAACCTTGCCATCAAGCGCTACGGTATTATCAAACGTGGTAGGCACTGCGGCAATAAAATCTGTGCTTTCCTGCTCGCGAGCGTATATTGTCGGATTGTCCGAAAGCATTTGCAGCGGCGCTTCAAATACAGTATACATAGCCAACTGATGGCAACGGGTGCCCTGGCTCATCGGGTTTGAGTTTACGGGGCGAAAAGCACTTTTATCCGCATTGCGCATGGCGCCAGGTGTATAGTCCATCGGACCAGACATCATGCGGATATAAGGAATAGTAACATCATAACCGGGCTGGTTATCCGTTCCCCACTTCATGTTTTCGAGGCCTTTTACGCCTTCGCAGTTAATTACGTTTGGCCAGGTGCGCTGCATGCCGCTTGGTTTGTACATGCCGTGATAGTCAACCATTAAATGGTTATCAGCTGCTTTTTTTTGCAAGATCGTATAATGAGCTTACTGCTTTCTGGTCGTCGCGGTCAATAAAATCAATCTTAAAGCCTTTTACGCCCATTTGCGCAAATTTGGCAAAAAGCCCATCGGCATCGCGGGTTATAGCATACCAGGTCGACCATAATATCACGCCAATATTTTTCTGTTTGCCATAATCAACTATCGCTTGTACATCCAGCTTAGTTTTGTTCAAATCGTAATCATCCGACCAGCCTTCGTCAATAATAATATATTCAAGTTTGTTAGCGGCCGCAAAATCAATATAGTATTTATAGGTGGGTACATTAATACCCGCTTTAAAATCAACGTGGCTTATGTTCCAATCGTTCCACCAGTCCCAGGCCACTTTGCCGGGTTTTATCCAGGATACATCGGCAATTTTTGACGGCTCGGCCAGGCGTTGCATCATGTCGTTATCGGCCAGTTGTTTGTCTTCGGCGCTGATGGTTACTACGCGCCATGGAAAACTGCGGGTACCGGTAGTTTTGGCAATATAATCGGCCCGCTTATTCACCACGTAGTTAATCCTTTTTACGCTTTCTTCGGTTGGCACCTGTGCAAACACACCATGCAGGTTATTGCCATTGCCGGGGGTTAGGTACATGCCCGGATAATCCTGCAAATCGGCTTCCAGTATTACGGCCTTCAACGGATTGCCCACTTCAACCAATACCGGCAAAAATGCCAGGGTATCCTTTTTTATCTCCGAAAGGTTTACATAATCATAATGTGCCTCGAACGAAGTGTTGAATTTATCTTTATTGCGATAATCGTTCACAAAGGGTAAAAAAGCCTTGTCATCATCCTTAAAATTAAAATTAGCTTCTTCGTTTACGATGGTGATGTCCCCTTTTTTTGTGGTAACAAAACGATAAGCTACGCCGTCGTTATAAGCGCGGAAGATAATGCCGTAATCGCCTTTTAGGGTTAATAGCAGCTGGTTGTAGTTGTTTTGAACCTGCGCTTTCTTATAAATAGGCGTATTAATGGTTTCATTTGCCGATGAGGGCACTGCTTTTTTAATCACCGCATTTTTACCCAGCACCTCGCCATTATCCAGCGTTACAGACATTGCCGATGGCATAATTACATCCGCATCCTCCCGCTTTACCTGCCAGGTAACCGCAGCGCCGGTATTAATAGTTATATTGAGTTTGCCATCCGGCGATTTTACCTGGTAGGTTTTGCCGTTTTGCGCCAAAGCCGTACCTGTTAAAAAAACAAAGCACAGCAGCAATAAAGTTCTGATTTTCATTGAAATACGATTATAAGTTTGCCAGTTGGTTTATGAACTGCCGAAACTAACCTTAAATCAGGGAAATTAGTAATGTTTTTTTGACATTTTATGTTGCGCTACCCATGTATGGTCTCTGTCTTGCCATAATTTTTCACCACCTGCGCCTCATATTCCAGGTACTGTTTCCAGCGCGCATCCACATCCAAACCACCGGCATATTTTTTTGCCAGGCGGATAAACATGGCATAATGTGTAGCCTCGCTGATCATCAGTTCGTGGTAAAAGGCGGATAGTTGTTCGTCGTTTATGTTTTCGGATAGTACTTTAAAGCGTTCACAACTGCGGGCCTCAATCATGGCCGAAAATAGCAGCCTGTCTACCAATTGCTCGGTACGGCCGCCGCCGATGACGATAAACTTGCGGAGCTCATTTACATAATTGTCTTTCCGCTCACGGCCCAATACAAATCCGCGCTGTAAAATTATTTCATGTACGCGTTTAAAGTGATCCATTTCTTCCTGTACAAGACCAATCATTTCCTGCACCAGATCGCTCAGGTTGGGGTTTTGGACAATGAGGGTAATGGCATTGCTTGCCGCTTTTTGTTCGCAAAAAGCATGATCGGTTAAAAGTTCTTCAATATTGCTTTCCACCACGTTTTTTACCCAAAGCGGGTCGGTGGGCAGCTGTAGTTTAAGGATTGTTTTTTCGCTCACAATGCAAAAGTAATTGTTTCAGTTGAATGATTGATTAAGCTTTGGTTTTAACCAATTTGAGCAATCTTAATCGACATCTTTAAATATAGGATTGTTTGCTGTAAGGCGAGAATGGTGATGAATAGATAAAACGTTAATGCGGATTTCTGTAACCGAATAGAAAATGATATAATTTCTAAAATTAATTGAACGTATCTGGATACTTTTCCGGACGTTGTACGGCCGACCTTTTAATGGATACTCCTTTAATGAATTTATGAACGACCTTATTTTTCTTACTTCAAGCTGGGCGTATTTTTTGGAATCCTGTGCGATATAATCATAAATAGACCGTAAGTCCTGAACCGCTATTTCAAGATAAATTACCTTCAGTCCCATTTTTTTATTTCTTCGTCCAATTGCTCCTCGGTCAAATACTCTCCCTTGTCGAGTTGTTCCAGCGCCTTTTCGAGTTTAGAAGCAATAATAATGCGGTCAATAAAATCGTCAATAGCAAAATTTTCCGGAAAATCAACCAATAACCCTTTAACGGTTTCCTTATTTATAACTAATGTGCTCATGTTGGTTTATTTGATAAATCACAATTAACAGCCCGTTCGTTTTATAAAGTTACGATTAATACTAATTAAAAAAATCGCGGGCATCTTTTTTCCAAACTCAGCTCACTTCCCGTAAAGGTTCTTGCTCTCAATAAAATCCAAAACCGCATCCGGTACAAAATATTGAATGTTCTTTTTTTCGGCAAGCGATTTACGGATGAAAGTTGCAGATAGCTCCATCAGCGGCGTCATGGTGATTGTTACGGATGGGTGCATAGCCAAATCCGTGTTTTCATATCCCGGGCGCGGGTAAACAAAAATGCGGTAATCGCGCAGGATGAGCTTATAGTTTTTCCACTTGGGTAATGATACCAGGTTATCCGAACCCATAATCAACGCAAACTCGTGTTGCGGATATTTTTCTTTTAAATGGGCAAGGGTATCAATAGTGTATGACGGCTGCGGCAATTTCAATTCCACATCGCTAACCTCAATATGGCGGGAGTTATCTGTCGCCAGCTTGCACATTTCCAGCCGGTCGTAGGTGTTAATCAGGTCGCCATATTTTTTTAGCGGGTTTTGGGGCGATACCACCAGCCAAACTTTATCGAGCGTGGTATGGTTAGCCATATAGTTGGCGATAATTAAATGGCCGGTATGTACAGGATTAAATGAACCGAATAGTAAACCTATTTTCATAGCAGGTAGTTTAGCCCCCCAGCCCCCTAAAGGGGGAGCAATTGCCAATTCCCCCTTTAGGGGGTTAGGGGGTTGATAAAGTTTCTTACCAAATCTTCCGCTTCTTTACAAGCAGTCTCAAGTTCGTAATTTTTTAGGATAATATCAAATTGCGGGGCATAATTCAATTCTTTTTCGGCTTTTACAAAGCGTTCGTGCAGTTTTTCCTTACTATCTGTGCCTCTGCCGGTTAAGCGTTCTTTCAAAACCTCCAATGACGGCGGTTGTACGAAGATCGCAAGCGCCTGTCCGTCGTATTTGCGTTTAAGGTGCAAACCGCCTTCAACATCAATATCAAAAATAACAGTTTTGCCCAATTGCCATATCCGTTCAATTTCGGTGCGTAACGTGCCGTAAAATGTTCCGGAGTATACTTCTTCAAATTCAACAAACTGCTTTTTGGCAATGCGGTGTAAAAACTCTTCTTTACTGATAAAATAATAATCCAACCCATGTTGCTCCTCGCCGCGGGCTTTGCGGGTGGTAGCCGAAATGGAAAACTCCAGGTCAGGAAATTTTGACAGCAGGTGGTGTACTATAGTAGTTTTACCTGCTCCAGATGGCGCTGAAAATATGATGAGTTTTCCTTCTTTCATTTTTTGTTGGAAAGTTGAAAGGTTGGAAAGTTGTAATGTTGACCTATAACTTTTCAACATTACAACTTTCCAACATTACAACACGTTGAGTAACTGTTCCTTAATTTTCTCCAGTTCTTCTTTCATGCCTACCACCAGTTTTTTGCATAGTGGCGTCGTTAGCTTTTGAACCGAGTGTATTTATTTCGCGGCCTATTTCCTGCGATATGAAGCCGAGTTTTTTGCCATTGGCGTCATCGTTTTTTAAAGTTTCGATAAAATAATCGCAATGGGTTCTTAACCGTATTTTTTCTTCTGTGATGTCCAGTTTGTCGATAAAATAAATCAGCTCCTGTTCAAAACGGTTTTGATCTATTATCTCGCGGCCAACTGCGTCTGCCAGCAGCTGGTTTAAACGTTCTTTTATTATCGGTATGCGCTTGGGTTCTTCCACCTCCACCAGTTCCAGGTTTTTCAGGATGATGCCGATGCGGTATTTTACATCCTGCTCCAATACATTGCCTTCGTCGCTTCTGAATTTTTGGAACGCTGCTAATGCCTGCTGAAATGTTTTTTCGGCAATTTTCCACTCCTCTTCTGATACGGTTTCTTCAACGTACTTTACCACTTCGGGCAGGCCAAGAGCTAATTGTAATAAATTGCTGGATGGTTCATTCAAATCAATGCTAACCGACTTTAGTTGCTCAAAGTAATGTTTCAGCAAATCTTTGTCGATACCTGCAGCAGTAGCCGTAGTGTTTGCTTTCTCTACATTAATAGATAAATTTACCTTGCCCCGCTCAATTTGCTTGTTGCATTCGTTGCGTAACTGAAATTCTTTTTCGGCAAAAGATTTAGGCAGGCGAAGGGACAGCTCTAAAAACTTGCTGTTCAGCGATTTTATTTCGACGGTATATTTGGTACTGTCCGAGTCGAAACTGGCAATTCCATAGCCGGTCATGGATTTTATCATGTGCAAAGATAGGTTTTTTAGTCCGAAAGTCCGGAAAGTCAGTAAAGTCCGAAAGTAAAAAAATGATGACGCCCACAGCTAATTATGAGTTTATCCAACTTTCTAAACCTTCCCCGCAGCTCCTTTCGGACTTTTCCGACTTTCCGGACTTTCCCGACTCCCTTTAACACTTTTTTACATTTCGTGTGGATTACTATATTTAAATTTGTATCCGAATAGTTTTGTAAATGCGCCATCGTTATCTTTTATTAATTATGCTGATTGCGGGGCCGGTGTTTAAGGCATTGGCGCAACCGGCATTTACCTTACATGGCGTAATTAACCTCCGTCTTAGCTCGGGCCGGTTGGCAGGGGTAGTAGTTACCGATTTGCGAAGCCGCGATTTTGTAAGCAGTGACGCCTCGGGCTGGTTCACTATTCAATGCGTCGTTGGCGATACCTTGCTTTTTACCAAAGCCGAATTTACCGATCAAAAGATTGTTATTAAAACAACCGGTGATCTGCCGGTTTATATGCAGCCCGTTGTTAATCTGGACGTGGTAAAAATACAGGGTCAAACCAAAAAGCAGGAACTACAGGAATACAACAAAGACTATGCCCGCAAAGGTGTTTATTACGATGGGAAGCCGCCGCTGGGTTCAATTCTGTTAAACCCGCTAAACGACCTGCATACCCTTTTTGGAAAAGATGCGAAAGACTTGCGCCGCTTTAAAGCCGATTCGAAAAGCGAACTGGAATATGCCGAGGTGCAGCGCAGGTATAACCTGAGAGTAGTGATGCGGGTAACCGGAGCAACCGATACTGTAGCCAAAAGCTTTATGAAGTATTATCGCCCATCGTACGAGGACATAAAAACCTGGAACGACTATGAACTGATCCGGCAGATCAAAAAATCGTATGCTTTTTATGATAAAAGTGAGGATAAGGACCGGTTACATAGTATAAATGCGCCTACGTTTATGAACGCGGTGAGGGATAGTATTAAGTAGTTATCGTAAATGTAGGAGCGAATAGCATTCGTCCGACGCTATTTTCAATCACTACCTGTCCGGATGTTTACGTTTATAGTTTGCCTTCGCCGAAGCCTCAATTTGGTCAATCGTATTTTGGAAGTTGTCGTTATTTAGTAACTCTGCTATTTTATCGAAGTTACCTCTCAAAAAATCATTTTGCCGCAAAATGCTATTTAAATCCATACTGTCCCCTGGAATTATTTCAGCAGTTTTATTAATTAATTTTTCGATAGAAGACAGATAAACCCACCTCGCGGGAGCTGAGTTACTTGCTACAAAAATTGATAATTGGTTACGATCATTAACATATTGAATTAAAAACTTTTCCGCAGAAAAAGTAATAAAGTAATTGCCCATGTCCCGTCGACTATAAACGTCCTCGATCTTTTGTAAATTCAACTCTTTTAACACAGAACGGTATAACACATTTCTATCTTTAAACTTTACCGAATTTTCCATTTATTAAATATTTCAAAATTAAGGTTTAGAAAATTTCATCCCGTCCTCTGATATTACATACCCTGGCGCCCTCGCTTGTGGCCCGCTTGCTAAGTAGTCAACTGTACTCGTTGCAAATCAGACCTTGGTTAAACTGCTTGTGATTATCGGTTTTTTATTGGGCCAGGCTTTGTTTGTTTGTTGCTGTATGGTTGCCACAAGCGATGCTTGCAGCAGCGGGGACAAGGTAGTTAATTAAGCATCTCGGTTTTACCGTAAAAATACCTTTTTTTAATGGGGCACTTCTGGTTAATGTTTTATCAATAATCGTTATATTCATCCCACTATGAGCCCAAGCCTAATTGTAGTTCTCCTGCTGATCGTTATAATAGCATTGTTTGCTGTTTACAGGATATTTAAAGTTAAAGCCAAAAGGAAAAAGATTAACGAAGAGCGGTTTAGCCGGCTAATGCTGATTTACAAAAAGTTAGAGGCTGGCGACGAATTATCTACAGCAGAAGTAGCGCCATTTGCTGAAGACCTGCGTACACGTTGCGATACATTCCAGTTGCTGAAACCGCACAATCAACTGGCTCTTTTTCCGCAGGAATACCTCAACCTTATTAAAGGCGCCGAGGGCGCACTTGCTAATTGGCTTGAATTCCCAACGGAGCTTGACGCCTGTCCGGATGAAATGCAACACATCAAACGTGTGACGATAGACTTCGACGGACAAAACAATTTTGTACATTATGAAGTGTTTCAATATAGTGTTAACGAACCACATTGGGCCGCAAAGGATGGTTGGATACTTGGGGTAGTAGGTCCCTTTTTTGAGGATAGTAAACCCTACGATCACGCACGGTCAACTTTTAGCCGGGTTAGCAGTACTGTAGGCACCGTAACACCCGAGGAAGAGGTGAAGTGGGTACACGAAAATATTTCGATGAGGCGGTAGGATAAAACAGCATTTTGCGCAACTTAGGACATCTGCGCCATCTGAAAACACATAAATATTTACTCCTAACTTAATTAAACCCATATTTGTATATTAGTTTAATCAAAACTTAATGAACTAATTTGTAGTTAAATCGTACAAGAGGGAAATAAACACAATGCCATGAAAAGGATAGCGTTTTTGTTATTATTTGCGTTTGTGGTTTCCGCCTGCCAACGGGAGACGATATTCCCTCCAAAAACGATTGTTGTTGCTAAAACTGACACCATTCCCGATACTGCGCTGGTAAGGCTGGAACTGGTGAAAGACAGCACCATAAGTTACCAATTGGGCGGTTGGGTAGAAATGATGCTACAGTTTGATCATCGCTTTCATGCTTCATTTAATAATGCCGAAGATAGCTCCCCTCCCGGCTACAACTCCAACCTGAATATTATGGGTGTTACTACCGATGGCATTCCCGTTATGTGGGATGGTGTTCCGTATACGCCGGGTATGCACATCCCCATGTACGTAATAACGGCAACAGGGCATTACCTTGTAAAGATTGATCTGTTGAAAAAAGTTCCGGCCGACATCAATATTTGGTTTAAAGACAAGTATTTGAAAGACAGCGTAAATTTGCGGAAAGGCAATTATAGCTTCGATGTTAACAGAGCTGATACCAATACCTTCGGGAAAAAGCGCTTTGAGGTTATTGTGCGGCCTTGATTAGGTTATAGACCGATGTTAAGTGATGCCTGTAGTTTGTGTGGTTGCGGTGCGATGTCTCCGTCCACTCAGGCGTGTCGCTTGAATGTTAACAGTTTAAGCATCCTGCTTAAATTGATCTTTAAAAGGCTTGTTTTATCCTATTTGCATTTTTAGTTCGTTTTATCGTATTTACTCCGCATCTCAATTAGCTTCTGATAATTTACATCTTGGAGCAAGAAGTTGGAGCCTGATATTATTTTCAAAAATGGTTCCCGATTCGTTATGTCGAAGTCTTTAGGCTTACAAATTGTAACTATCTGTATTCCTATTGTATCTTTAGCTTTTGGAAAAGTAATAGTTGCATCATTTCCATAGAATGCATAGACCTTATTGTTGTCTAATGAACCCTTATCATTCTGAAATGGAATACCCTCGAATTCAATTTGCTTTCCATTTTTTGCCTTGTAGACGAATTTTTTATTGATGACACCATATATTTCTTTAAATTGACTGAGTAATATGCCGGATTTTGGAACAGCATAAACCCGGCTATGTTTATCATCATATTGCTTAGACTCGCCATTTTTAACATTACTAAAAATGTATATATTACCTGTATAATTCACTGGCATTATATATATTTCTTTTTCTGCGAACTTGCACGAGCTAAGAGATATAATCAGACATGCGATTACTAATTTTCTCATTTTATGTGTTGTTGATTGTGAAGAGTAGTCCTTCCATTTTCAAATGATTTATTCCAATACTTGATTGCCCCCCTCTGGCGCCAGGACGGCCTACGAGGCTTGCCCCTGAGGGGGGTAAATGGTATTCCTCCTTCCAACTACGGTATTTATCCAACCGCTGCTCTTGGCTCCTTTACATCAATTTTATTGGTATCCTTTAAAATCCTTCTGTCTACCTTAATTCTTATTTCACTAATAACTTCCTTTTTAAAAGTATCTAATTTCCATGCCATGTTAATATCAAACTGTTTTATATGGCTGAATTTATTGACGTATACTTCGATATACAAATGCGGTGAATATTCTAAAGTTAAATATAATAACGAGCCCGGCTTACCTTGAATGAAAACATAATCTTTGTATTTTGAAATCACGCGATCATTTAGGAGTAATGAAACTTTTTTACCAACGTATTTATTCAAGTCTATTTTACTTAATGATTTTACAGAAACGCTATCAGTTTCTTTTATTGTTACCTTTTTTCTAAAATCAGCAAGTGGGGCGGAACTTAGTGGATTTACCCCTGAATAACTGCTGATAAAAGCAGCAGTGATGATTATTAAACAGGTTAATTTTTTCATAAAGCACCAAAAAGGCTTTTCTTGTCATTAATTATTCTTTAAATCGTTTATTACCGCCAGCCCAGCTGCCGCAAGCGTCCTCGCTTGTGGCCCGCATAGCAGGTAGTTAACCATACTCGCTGCAAATTAGGCTTTTTTTTAAACGGCTTGCGATTGCGGATTTTTTATTGGGCCAAGCTTGGTTTGTTACCTGTAGGCTGGCCACAAGCGAGGACGCTTGCGGTAGCGGCGTGTATCAAAGTCAAGGCGCGCAAAGGCTATTCGTGCCTTAGCCGGTTAACCGATTCCCGCTCGGCACAAAAATATCCCGCCCATTCATGCGTGTTGCTTCAATGCTAACAATTAAGCGTAACGCTTAAATTAAATAAGGTTACAAAATAAAGTTCGTTGGTTGAGGTACTGCGTGGCATGAAATAAATATGCGCTTTTATTTTTGAATTACAATGAACAACCGTTTGGCTTATACTACTAAAATCCTTCTGCCGCTTTTCGATGGTTGAGATAAAAATCTATATTCGTTGCCCAATTGATTATATATATGAGAAAATTTTTAGTCGTGTTTCTTTTGTTAAAAAGTTTTGTAATCCAGGCGCAATTGAAGCCTTCGGGTATGCTGTTAAACATTAAAAATGCCAACACGAAAACTGTAAAAGACATTTTGTTAGTAAGTACCAGGGATATTAATTATCCTGTTGAAATGACTTTTAAAACAAATACCTGCATTGGCATAAACCTGGAAGATAATAAATGGTACGTTCTTCCTTTAAATGACCCTTCGGGCAAAATTAGAGCAAATACAAATTTGTGGGTATTGCCGCAGGACCCGCTTTCGAAAGACAATGCCTATTTGATTAAATTGCCGGCACGCGACTCCCTTACGGCAACTATAGAAAATGGAAGGTTAACAGTAGCTATATATTCCAAAAAGTTTGAGCTGCATTTTGCCGAAGCCCGCCCTCATAGTGATTGTTTTAACAACCGCTATAGCATCAACATAAAAGGTGGCGATACCCTTGCCAACACATTAGCGGGCTTTTACTGGGGAACCATGTTACAATCAGTAGTTGAAAAAACGAAAGCAAAAAATTACCCTTACTCAAGCGGATATGTCATCAGCACATTAAACCCTCGCGCTTATGCCGGTTCTTATCCGGATGTTGATCACGAATTTCAAATAAAGGGACGGCTTGCTTTTGGCTCCGACCTTGATGTTGACGTTGTGAAACGGATGATAGGGCTTCAGTTTAAATTAATGCAAGATGATCCTGAAGGGCTGTTTCGCGACCCTTGCTCTGTTCAGCCCAATGGCGAACGTGAATACGATATTCGCAGGAACAGCCAAAACAATAAGGTGAATGCCGGTATGTTTTTACTAACGGGCAATATGGAAGTTTTGGAAGAGTCGTTCCATTATTTTGAAGCCACCAAGGATTCCGTATGGCTCAATAAAAACATCAATAACCTTGAAAACGCAGCTTCACTGACCATTGCAAACACCGATCAATATGGCCGTGTATGGTCTGATGTTTATTATGAAGACCAGGTAATGAAGGACGGCCGGGAAACCATGTCGGGGGCGTTGGCTGCCTATACCTTTCAATTGCTGGCGCAAATGGAAAATATTTTGAACCGGGCAGACCGGGCAGCTTACTACACCGAATTTTCGAAAAAAATTGCCCGGCAATTGGTTCAGCCTTTACCACAAGGGTTTTGGGACGAACAGCAGCAAATGTTTGTTGATTGGGTAGATAGAAATGGGGTAAAACACAATCATATACACTTGCTGGCAAATATTCTGCCGGTTATGTTTGGGTATGCAACCAAAGCCCAAACCGAAGCAGTTGCCAAACTGACAGACACCAATTTGGATGAATTTCAAAGGTTCCCCAGCTTTATATCGGCAGATGTTGCAGCCTATAACAAATCCGAAATTGGTGATGGCGGTCCTTATGATCTTTGTGCTG
>JABDBM010000086.1 GCA_013288685.1 Bacteroidota bacterium
GCACAGGCGGTGCCGTTGGGATTGATTATGAACGAATCGATAACCAACGCCATAAAATACGCATTTGGTGACAATGGCGGTGTAATTATTGTTGGTCTGCAATTGCTTGCCGGCGAAATGCTGTTGCTTACTGTTACCGATAATGGAAAGGGCTTGCCGGCCGATTTTGATTTACGGGAAGCCGTTTCTTTAGGTATGGAAATGATGAAAGCGTTAACGAAACAGTTAGGTGGCAGCTTCCAGATAAAAAGCAACCAGGGAGTAACCGTATCGGTTGAGTTTCGGGTTGAAAATATGCATTATAGTAAAGAGATAGAAGAATTTTACAGTTAAGTTTCAGGCAGCCGGATGTCACTGAAATCACAAAAAAATCAGTGTAATCCCCAAAAAAATATCGTAACTTCGCAACTCGAAAAAAGAAAATCACTTAGTAGGTGATTTACAAAAAGTAATTTTTATAAAACATAAATCATAGTTGTAGATGATTAGTATTACACTTCCCGATGGCTCGGTTCGTCAGTACGAACAGGGCGTAACTTCCATGCAGGTCGCGCAGTCGATCTCCGAAGGATTAGCAAGAAACGTATTAGCAGCCGAGGTTGACGGTGTGGTTTGGGATGCAAGCCGCGCTATTGAACAGGATGCTGCAGTAAAGTTATTAACCTGGAACGACCTTAAAGGCAAAGCCACCTTTTGGCATTCATCAGCCCACTTAATGGCCGAAGCTTTAGAGGCGCTTTATCCGGGAACCAAATTTGGTATCGGTCCGGCTATTGAAACCGGGTTTTATTATGATGTTGATTTTGGCGACCGCGAATTTTCGTCGGATGAGTTCAAGAAAATTGAAGATAAAATACTGGAGCTGGCTAAAACCCGCGAAGAATTTATCCGCAAGCCCATCAGCAAAGCTGATGCAATTGAATACTTTACCGAAAAGGATGATGAGTATAAGCTGGATCTGTTAAAAGACCTGCCTGATGGCTCCATCACTTTTTATACCCAGGGTAACTTTACTGATTTATGCCGTGGCCCGCACATCCCTAACACCAGCTTTATAAAAGCAGTGAAACTGATGAGTGTTGCCGGCGCTTACTGGCGTGGCGATGAAAGCCGCAAACAGTTAACCCGTATATATGCAGTTACTTTCCCAAAAGCAAGTGAGTTAACCGAATACCTGCATCTGCTGGAAGAAGCCAAAAAACGCGACCACCGCAAACTGGGCAAGGAAATGGAATTGTTTGCTTTCTCTGAAAAAGTTGGTATGGGCTTGCCGTTATGGTTGCCAAAAGGTACCGCCTTGCGCGAACGCCTGGTTAACTTTATGCAAAAGGCACAGGTAAAGGCTGGATACGAGCAGGTGATTACCCCGCATATCGGGCATAAAAATTTGTATGTAACTTCCGGTCATTATGAAAAGTACGGCGCTGATTCGTTCCAGCCGATAAAGACACCGCAGGAAGGGGAGGAGTTCTTCCTGAAGCCAATGAACTGCCCGCACCACTGCGAAATATACAAGACAAAACCACGCAGCTATAAGGATCTGCCGGTGCGTTATGCCGAGTTTGGTACCGTGTATCGTTACGAGCAAAGCGGCGAGCTGCACGGCTTAACCCGTGTGCGCGGCTTTACACAGGATGATGCCCACTTGTTCTGCCGTCCCGACCAGGTGAAGGAAGAGTTTAAGAAGGTAATTGACCTGGTGTTATATGTATTCACAGCCCTGGGTTTTGAGAACTATACTGCACAGGTGTCCTTGCGTGACCCTAATAACAAGTCGAAATACATTGGCTCCGACGAAAACTGGGCGCTTGCAGAAGCATCTATCATTGAAGCTGCCGACGAAAAAGGTTTAAAAACCGTAGTGGAATATGGCGAAGCGGCATTTTATGGTCCTAAGCTGGATTTTATGGTGAGAGATGCCTTAGGGCGTAAATGGCAGTTGGGAACTATCCAGGTAGATTATAATCTCCCTGAACGTTTTGAACTGGAATACACTGGTAGCGATAACCAAAAGCATCGCCCGGTAATGATTCACCGTGCGCCTTTTGGTTCACTGGAGCGGTTTATAGCCGTGCTAATTGAGCATTGTGCGGGTAATTTCCCGCTGTGGTTATCACCCGAGCAGTTCATTATTTTGCCGATCTCCGAAAAATATGAAGATTATGCAAAAAAACTTTCAGAATCATTAAAAGATTCCGATATTTGCGGGCTTATTGATTTCAGGGATGAAAAGATAGGGCGGAAAATTCGTGATGCCGAAGTCAAAAAAATCCCTTACATGCTGATTGTGGGCGAAAAAGAAACTGCTGAAGGGTTGGTTTCAGTTCGAAAACATGGACAGGGCGATTTGGGAAGCATGAGCATTGAAGATTTTAAACAACAGATACTTAAAGAAATAACCGTATAACTTGGCATTAAACAAACCTTTCAACAGAGGACCCAGGCTACCATTTAAGAAAAAGGAAGCCGAGCACAACATTAATCAATTTATTAGGGCTACAGAAGTCCGCCTTGTGGGCGACAATGTGGAGCCCGGTATCTATTCGTTAAGGGACGCCCTTAAGATTGCGGATGATCAGGAATTGGATCTTGTTGAAATATCTCCAAACGCCGTACCTCCGGTTTGTAAAGTAACAGACTATAATAAGTTTATTTACGAGCAGAAGAAGAAGCTAAAAGAGATTAAAAGTAATGCCAAGCAAACCGTTATTAAAGAGATAAGGTTTGGGCCTAACACTGATGATCACGATTTTGAATTTAAGCTAAAACATGCCATCAAATTCCTGGAAGCAGGCGAGAAGGTAAGGGCTTACGTTCACTTTAAGGGCCGTGCCATTGTGTACAAAGAGCAAGGCGAAATCCTGTTATTGCGCTTCGCCCAGGCATTGGAAGAAGTAGGCAAGGTAGAGCAACTGCCCAAACTGGAGGGAAAACGGATGTTTTTGACCGTTACGCCTAAGGGAGCTAAAAAGTAGAGGCAAGACAATGAGAGGCAAGAAGCAAGAGATAAAAATTCTGGCTCTTGATTCTTGATTTCTTGACTCTTAAAAGAGTAATTAATTAAAATAAATATATACACACGGTTATGCCAAAAATGAAAACCAATTCCAGTGCCAAAAAGCGCTTTAAGCTTACTGGAACAGGTAAAATCACCAGGAAGAACGCCTTCAAAAGCCACATCTTAACAAAGATGTCGACAAAACGTAAGCGCAACCTAACCCACACCAGCTTAGTATCTAATGCTGATTTAGGTAACGTTAAACGTATGCTTTGCATAGGTAAGTAACAAACAAATTTTTTAACCAGGTATTCGAGTACACAAGATCAATTTTAAATTGACACTCACTACCAAACAACAACAACATGCCACGTTCAGTTAACGCAGTAGCGTCGAGAAGACGCCGGAAAAAAATCATGGACCTCGCCAAAGGGTATTGGGGTTCAAGAAGCAAGGTTTATACCGTTGCAAAAAACACAGTAGAAAAAGGTTTACAGTACGCTTATCGCGACCGTAAGACCAAGAAAAGAGAATTCAGAGCTTTATGGATTCAGCGTATCAACGCTGGTGCCCGTCAGCACGGAATTTCTTATTCGCAATTAATGGGTAAATTAACAGCAAAAGAAATCGGTTTAAACCGTAAAGTATTAGCCGATTTAGCTATGAACCATCCTGATGCTTTCAAAGCAGTTGTGGATGCAGTGAAATAACATTGAAATAATTCAAATAAAAAAGGCCGCTTATGCGGCCTTTTTTGTTGATCTGAACTCGAATTAGGCGAATTTATTGAATTAATGGAATTTTAAAAATTCGATAAATTCCATTAATTCAATAAATTCGAGTTCAGACAATTATCACCACGTCTTCCACTTCGGCCAAATCCATGTACTGTTTAAAGTTCTGCACGTCTTTATCCACCATGTTTTTAAATACGGGGTTTAACACGTGTGCCAAACTGGCGCCAAAACCGCCCGCAGGGGGCTGATAGCTTATAACTACATCAACCAGTGTACCATTGTCATGAAACGAATCGCGGAAACGCACTTTACCGGCGTTATCGATTACCGAACCGGGTAATGAACTCCAGCCAATCAGCTCACCAGGAACATCGTGTACAATTTCTGCATCCCAACTCACATTGGCAATTCCGGTTGGCAGTTTAAGTACCCAATGCGAACGCTGTTCGTCAATTTGATCAACACTTTCCAGGTGATTCATAAACAAGGGCAGGTTTTCGAGTTTGCGCCAAAAGCTGTATACATCTTCGCGGGGTTTGTTAACTGTAAACGATGACCGGATATTAATATTTACCGGGCTTGTAGTGTGCTTTCCCATTTGTGAATACAGTTCGCAATGCCCCGTAATACCACGGTTTAACAAGTAACCCCCGGCTCCGAGTTTAATAATACTGCCAAAGGGCCTTTTAAATAAGTTTTTGATGCCCGAAAGGCTCAACTTTACACCCGACGCTATAGATAAGTAACGTTCGGGCCAGTTTAAATTTATCCTGGTTGCAGCGCCGGCTTTACCGTCGTTTGTCTGCTGTAATGCTGTTGTTGTCATACGTTTTTTTAAATAGGTGTGTAATTGGAACAATCTACAGGCGAAGTAGTTTTGATTTTATTTTTTAGATTTCTATTTGCGACGGAATAATTATTTAGGCTAAATGGCGCTTTGCTTGGGGAAGATTAAACACGGAGGTCGCTGAGGAAGCACAAAGCACACAAAGAATAGAAAAAATGAGTGGTAAATATTTAATAAAGGAGCATTAATGTTAAAAGCTCCGCGTGCTCCGTGCTTTCTTTGTATCTCTGCGTTAAAACTAAACATACCAGGTATAAATTGCTTTCAGTTTAACATCCACACAATCCGTTATAGAGCTATTATATACTTGTTCCAATTTGTTCGAACTTGAATAGGCTCTGGTTTGCTTGCTTCTATATTAATTGACGAGATTTGGTAAAACAACAAAGCCACAATTAATGGAAATATTGATTAAAACAGCACGCACATTTTATGGTATCATGATAGCGGGCCTTGCGTTTCAGCAATTTTTTTATGCGGAATTCCGCCCGGTAATATTTCCCCCGTGGCCGCATGCAGGCGTTGTTTATACCATTTGTGTGTATATAGTAAGTGTTGCCTTGGTTTTTGCAGGCCTTGCTATCATTTTTGATAAAAAAGCCAAAACGGTGTCGCTTGTGTTGGGCGGCTTGTTGTTGCTAATATTTTGTTTAGGCCAAATACCTTACGAATTAATGGTGGATTATTATAAACATTTAGGTTCGTGGACCACGCCGCTCAAAGAGCCGGCAATTGCCGGCGGCGCTTTTGTAGTTGCCGGCTCATATCCTGTAAAATATGCGGCAACGGATAGTAGCCTGATAGGCTTCCTTAAAAAAATTATCCCGTTTGGTGCCTATTTCTTTTGCATTGTGCTTGCACTTTTTGGCATCGAACATTTTTTATACCCTGAGTTTTGCGCCTCGTTGGTGCCCAAATGGATACCGCCCGGTCAGCTTTTCTGGTCGTATTTTGCCGCAGTCGCACTCATAGGCTCGGGCATCGCCATTATGCTGAATATTAAAAGGAAATTGGTAGGTACACTGCTTGCTGTAATGCTGCTGCTCTGGGTGGTGTTATTGCATATCCCCAGAGCCGTTGCTGATCCATACAGCCTTAAAGGTAACGAGTTATCCAGCGTGTTTGAAGCACTCGGCTTTAGCGGGATTGCTTATTTGATAGCTAAGTCGTAGCTTGAGTTTTATTCAGGACTTCAGACGCTGTACTCGCGGCTTTAGCATTGAAAAAGACCGTTTCGTAAATTATTTTTAACCATATCAACACACAAGGCAGTGCCTTTAATTTATACGGTATTACGTAATGTACGTTAATGTATCGTGGGAAAAGATCAGATGGTGAAAATTCGGTGATAACAACGGCGAAAATCAATAACGCGCTTTCCAGTGGCGTAACCGGCCTGTCGAGGTTGATAAACCACAAGCCTACGCCAGCAATGGCAATGATATAAGTGGGCGATTCGGACGAGCTGCTAAAAATGATCACAAATATCAGGGTTGATGCCAGCAACAATAACTGGTATTTGAAGTTCGCAAACAGATTTGGCCTTAGATACCAGGTGCCAAATATGACGATTCCGGGCACTATAACCGCTATGTTGGACAGTTGCCGGTAATTAAAAATATTCCGGATGAGGCCCATTGCCGAAATGTCCTGCAAGCTGTAGCCGATATTTGAATTATTCTTAGCAAGCAGGTCGCCATACCAATCATGATAGGTTTGCAGGATATAGGCAGGCGAAGAGATCAACATCGGTGCTAAAAACAATACTACCGACCAAAACGCCAGGCTTAATATGAATTTTAGCTTATCCTGCGAAATGAAAAAGAATGCCAGCCCAACAATGCCGTAAAGTTTTATGAATGTGCCAATAATAATAAACAGAGCGGCCCAGAAATCCTTTTTATCCTTAATAAAAACAAAACTCAAAATAATTAATGCACCAATTAAAGGGTTAATCTCCACGTTTGATGATGAGGTCATCAGTTCGTGAGCGCAAATCAATAATACAATAAGATGTTGATTTTCTTTTAGTGGTAATAATTTAATGGCGACATACAAAACCCAGGCGTTAAACATTACCCATAATATAACGCTCAAACCATCGGGCAATAACCCAAATGGTGCCATTACCAATGCGAATACAGGACCGTAATGATAAAGATCACCATAGTGTTGCAGTTGCGGGCCGAAAACCGTTTGTTGATGTATAGTATTCAAAAAACCCCACTTATAAACAAAGTAATTGTTATGGATATGTTGAACAATAACACTTTTTACTACTGCAAACAGGCTGAGACCAAAGTACAGCGTTAATACGAGGGGTTTGTTGGTAACGAGTTTAGCAAGTTTCGACATCAGTTATTTGATCAAGGGAATGCGTGCAAATATAACAAAGCAGGTTATCAGCTAACAAAAAAAAGGCCCCGAAGGGCCTCAAAAAAAACAATAAAAAAGAAATATCAAAATGCCTCGGCTACCTGTTTTACTTCGGCGGCTAACGTAACCCCCGCAAGTTGATCTGCAAAAGCTACAAATGCTTTGTTATTGGCTATTAACTGCTGATTATCAATTAAATTTTGCAGGTTTATTTTACCAATAACAAATTTGTAGTTGCCGGAGTAATAGCGTTCATGGATATGCTTAAAGTTTAAAGCCTCTACCAATGCCTCGTCTTCGTAACGCAGGTAAATGTTAAGCTCAATGTTGTTGGTAAAATGGAGATTGGTGCTGCCTTTCGCCTTTTTGTATTCGTACTGATAGTCATAACGCAAGGCGGCAATATCCGATAAAACCGCCGAGCCGGTAGGATGGCCACCTGCTCCTTTACCAAAAAAGAATTGCTGATCGGCGAAAGCCGCCTGCACAATTACGCCGTTATACTCGTATTCCACATTGTATAAAAACTCTTTATCGTTTACAAATTTGGGCAATACAAATAAGGCAACGTGTTGGTCATCCAGTTCTTTTGCAACAGGTACCAATTTAATTTTAAGATTTTTCTCGCGCGCATACTGCAAATCGTGGGCTGCCAGGTTTTGTATGCCTAAGTTAAATACTTCATCAGGTTGTACAATTACGCCGTAAGCATGCGATGCCGCAATAACCAGTTTGTACTTGGCATCAAAGCCGCCAACATCACTGGTGGGGTCGGTTTCGGCAAACCCCAAATCCTGCGCTTGCTTTAATGCGGTGTCATAATCCATGTTTTCGTTAAACCCTTTTGAAAGGATGTAGTTGGATGAACCGTTGAAAATACCGCTGATGGAGTGCAGCAACTCATTGTCATAATACTCTTCCAGGTTACGAATAATAGGGATACTGCCGCAAACGGCGCCCTCGTACAATAATGACGTACCGTGTTTATGCTGTAATGCGATGAGTTCTTCGAGATGAAGCGCAATCATTTTTTTACTGGCCGATACCACATTTCTGCCGGTGCTTAGCGCTCTTGAAACAATTTCAAATGCAGCTTCGGTGTCGTTTATTAACTCAACAATGGTGTTTATTTCAGGATTGTTCAGCAACTCTTCTTTATCTGTTGTAAATAAGTGAGCAGGTAACGAACGCTCTTTATGCGGGTCTTTTATCGCGATTTTAACAATCTCAAGATTTAAATTTTTGGTTTTGATAATGTCATACAAGCCCTGGCCAACCACGCCAAAGCCAAATAGTCCGATGTTTAATTTTTTGCTCATTATGCTGTCTGCTGCAATTCAATAATTTTTCCTTTTACGTCAGTCTTAAAAAAGGAAGTGATAATATTTGTTAGTTGTCCGGTTTCAATTAAAAATCCATCGTGGCCATAAAACGATTCCAATTCGGCAAACGCCGATTTTTGGATATGTCTGAACAGGTATTCCTGCTCTTCAATCGGAAATAAAACATCCGATTTAATACCTACCACAAGCGTGCGTGCTTTTATCAAACTCAAGGCCTTTTCAACACCATGCCGGCCGCGGCCAACGTTATGTGAATCCATAGTTTTTGATAAATACCAGTAGCTATATGCATTAAAACGATTTACCAATTTTTCGCCCTGGTAATTTTGGTACGATGATGCTTTAAACTCATCCGCCAGGTCTTCTTCTTCCTGTTGAGTGATATTGTAGGTTTTATAGTTACGATACGAGAGTAGGGCAATACTCCTTGCCGCTTTTAGTCCTTTTTTTCCACCGTCAGGGGTGTTGGCATAAAAAGTACGGTCGGCACTAATGGCCAGGCGTTGCGATTCATTAAAAGCAATTCCCCATGGAGAATGGCGTGCGTTTGTAGCAATCAGTATCAGGTTTTTGATGCGCGATGGTTCCATGATGCCCCATTCAACGGCCTGCTGCCCGCCAAGCGAACCGCCGATCAATATCTCAATATCGTTTACCTGCAGATGCGCCGCCAGTAATTGGTGTGCCTTAACCATATCCCGCACCGTAATTTGCGGGAACGACAGATAATAAGGCTGCCCGGTTACCGGGTTTATGCTTAACGGATTGCTGCTGCCATAATGCGATCCCAAAATATTGGCACACACTATAAAGTGCTCGGTAGGATTAAAATAATCATTAATGCCAACCATGCCCTTCCACCAATCGGCAACATCCGAATTTGCAGTTAGTGCATGACATATCCATACTACATTATCCCTGTTTTTATTCAGTTTCCCGTAGGTGTGAAACCCTATTTCCAGTTCACTTAGTTCCTTGCCCGATTCTAACTCAAAAGGCCGTTCGTACTTAAATATCTCTCTATCCATTAAATTTAGTCATTGGGTCATTGCGTCATTAGGTCATTGGGATATTGCGTGTATGTTTTTCTCAAACAATGCAATGACTCAATGACTTAATGACTTAATGACCTGCTATATCCCCGCCAACGCTTGCTCGAAGTCGGCTTTTATATCATCAATATGTTCAATCCCAACTGATACACGCAGGGAGTTTGGTAAAACGCCAGCCGACAGTTGTTCTTCGTCGGATAGTTGCTGGTGCGTTGTGGCCGATGGTTGGATGATCAGCGTTTTAGCATCACCTAAGTTTGCCAGGTGGCTTACTAATTTTAAACTATCAATCAACTGGCTGGCCTTTTCTTTATCTCCCTTAATCTCGAATGACAATACCGCGCCGAAGCCATTTTTTAAATATTTTTTAGCCAGTTCGTGGTGTGGTGACGATGGCAGACCCGGGTAGCTAACTTTTGCTACTTTAGGATGTGCTTCCAGCCATTTGGCCAATTCAAGCGTGTTATCTACATGGCGCTGTACACGTAATGACAATGTTTCAAGGCCCTGTATATTTAGCCATGAGTTAAAAGGCGATTGCGACGGACCAAAATCCCTTAGTCCTTCCACACGGGCGCGGATGATAAACTGGATATTGCCAAACGGCCCGCCAATACCGAATACATCGGCAAATACCAAACCGTGGTAACCATCGGATGGGTCGGTAAATTGAGGGTACTTGCCATTGCCCCAGTTATAATTACCACCATCAACTATTACACCGCCGATGCTTGTACCGTGGCCGCCAATCCATTTGGTTGTAGATTCAACCACCACATGTGCGCCATGTTCCAATGGACGGAACAAATAACCGCCTGCACCGAAGGTGTTATCTACAATTAAAGGCAGATCGTGCTTTTTGGCTAAGGCGGCAACTTTATCAAAATCTGCTATATTGAAACCAGGGTTACCTATGGTTTCTAAGTAAATGGCTTTTGTTTTGTTGTCAATCAGTAGTTCGAGGTTTTCGGCAGTATCATCTTTTGCGAAACGTACGTCAATACCCAAACGCTTAAAGGCTACTTTAAATTGGTTGTAAGTGCCGCCGTATAAAAAAGGAGAGGTCACAAAATTATCCCCAACCTGCAATATGTTATTCAACGCAATAAACTGTGCAGCCTGACCAGATGCTGTAGCCAAAGCGGCAACACCACCTTCAAGGGCAGCAATGCGTTGTTCAAAAACATCGGTTGTGGGGTTCATTAACCGGGTGTAAATAAAACCAAACTCCTTTAGCGCAAACAAATTGGCGCCATGTTCGGCATTTTTAAATACATACGATGTAGTTTGGTGAATAGGCACAGCGCGCGAACCGGTGGTTGGATCAGGCTGCTGGCCGGCATGTAGTTGTAAGGTTTCGAATTTTAAGTTGGCAGACATGGTTTTCGTTTTTTAAGGTTTATTAAATTTTTTAATGACTTTTTTAGTTGATAGCAGTGGGATACAGATTCCCTTTGCGGGAAACACGTTTATTTTCGGGAAGCAGAAAATTAAAACGTGTGGGCGTTAGCAGCAGCAGCAACACATACAAATACAGCCGTTTGCATAAGCAAATGCCAATTTGTTGCCGTGGGGCGCAATAAAAATGTTTTGAAGGATGTTAAACAGACTTTTCATGGTTGTTAAATTTATATTCCCCGGGGTTATTTGCCGGGACAGGAATTGGCACCTTCTTCACCATTGAAGGGTTGCCAGCGGGTCATTGAGCCTGATCTCTCGCCGCTTCTTTATAAACCAAAACCTTTGCGGGGCAATGATCAATGGTATTGCTACCAAATTTTGTTCCAAAGATAAAGGGATATTTGTGAATTTTCCAAATTAAATTTTTTTTAGTCCGAAAAGTCGGTAAAGTCCGAAAAGTCCGAAAGATGAAAAGATGTTCTTGCAGTCTCTAAGCTCCAGCCTCTAATCTCCTCAACAAAAACGTCGCATATCGCCCCTTACATTGTCGTATTCACACCCAACGTATCCTGTTTTTTGACACTACATTTGATAAACAAAACTAAAAAGCCATGTCAGCAAAAAAAGTGTTATTAGATCAGTATGATTTGCATAACGTATTGTACAACAATGTTATCGCAGATATCAGCGATGAAGAGTCGGACAAATGTATCGCCGACCCGATGAATTGCATCAAATGGTTAGCCGGGCACCTGTTATGGGCACAGCACAATTTAGCCAACATCGGCGGTGCAAAAATAACCATGCCCTGGCGCGACCATTTCCACACCAAAGAAGGTGGTAGCCCCGAAGATTTCAACGCCCCCAAAAGCGAAATGCCAACATTGGAGCAAATTAAAAACAAGTGGAACGAAGATGCGCCAGCCATAAGAGCCGGACTTGAAAATTTGCCCGATGCTGCTTTGGAAAGTGTAATACAGGTTCGGCACCCCATAGCGCCATTTGATAACACATTGGCTGGCTTATGGGCGTTTATTAACCATCACCAGGCCTATACCATTGGGCAGATTGGGATTTTGAGGCGGGGATTGGGTAAAGATGCGATGAAGTACTTTTGAGAAGTGGTTCATAGTTCATGGTAGCTACAACTTATTTCGGTTGTGGACTGTGATCCATCAACTATGAACGAACGTTACTAACCAATTTTAAATAAAATTCACTTAAAATATGTCGGCGAATAAACAATTGCTCATTCAATATAACCTGCACACATTTTTGTTTAACAGCGTTTTACTTGATATTGTTGAAGAAGAATCGGCCATCAGGTTGGTTCCGGGAATTAATAATATAAAATGGCTTGCTGGTCATTTGGTTTGGGGACAGCTTGGTTTGGCACAGATAGGCGGCGTAAACGTAAATATCCCGTGGACTGATCATTTCAATACGCAGCTAACCAAACCGGTAAATCCGGCTATTGATATGCCAACGCTGGAGGAAATTAAAATAGAATGGAACAAATATGCAAACCCGATAAGGGAAGGCCTTGAGCAAATGAGCGATGAACAATTGAATAGCGCGATAGAATTTCCGATGCCCGAGTTTAAAACCCAGGAAGATCTTTGGGCATTCATTAACCATCACCAGGCGTATACCATCGGGCAAATTGGTATTTTAAGACGAGCCCTTGGTAAAGATGCGATGAAGTACATTTGAGAGAGGTAAAAGGCGAAAGGTGTCGCCTTTTACCTTCCCCGGCAATACTATCCATTTAACTGCGTTTCAGAACCAGCAGTTCTCAATACCGGTAACTGAAAGCTTTCATCATGAAACTGTTCATAAAAAACATGGTATGTATCCGCTGCAAAATGGTGGTGAATTTCGAATTAAAAAAACTGGGACTGCATTGTTCGCTGGTTGAACTTGGAGTGGCGGAAACCAAAGAGATCGTTTCTCCCGAACAAATCAAAAAATTTAAAACCGCTTTGCTAAAATCCGGCCTGGAGTTAATGGACAATAAAAAGAGCATCCTTACCGAAAAAATAAAAAACATTATTACCGAAATGGTGCGTATTTCGGATAAGCGCATGAAAACCAATTTCTCTGCCTATTTAAGTAAAAAGCTCAGTCTTAATTATACTTATCTCTCCAATATATTTTCAGAAGAGGAAGGTAGTACGATCGAATATTTTATTATCTCGAACAAAATAGCAATGGTAAAGGAGCTTATCGGGTACAATGAGCTCAATCTAACCGAAATTTCATTAAAACTTCATTATTGCAGTGTTGCCCATTTATCTGCCCAGTTTAAAAAGGTAACAGGTATTACCCCCTCTGACTATAAACATTTGGAACGCGACCACACCGCTCCTTAAAATCCGTGAATTATGTAAATTATTTAAAAAGTTGTATAACATTTAAAGTATGGTTGTGCTGTAGGTTTGTTGTGTCCGGATTTCTCATCTATAAATTCCGGAAATATTAAACATTTACCTATCTAAAATAATTTACCATGAAAAAACAGTTCAATCTATCTATGGATAGTGGTCAGGCTATCGACAGCCATCGCTATTCGAAATCTATCTTTTCCGTTGGATTTCTGCTACTATTTCTTGCCGGAGCATTGGCAGGGTGTAAAAAAGATAATGCGAATGACGCAGGGACAGCCCCTTCATCCAGTCCGGCGTTATCGTCAAGTTTAGCGGTTACAACCCCGCATGGAATTGGCCCCGCTCTAATAAATCTCAGAACGGCTGGCGATTTTACCATTTTAACAGAGACCGGGATTACCACCACCGGAGTTACTGCTATCACCGGCGATATCGGCACGAGCCCAATAGCCGCCACAGCCATAACCGGCTTTGGATTGATAATGAATACCAACAATCAATCGTCGCATACGCCCATTGTAACCGGAAGCGTTTTCGCGGCAAACTACGCCGTACCTACCCCCTCAAAAATGACCACCGCTATTGGCGATATGCGAACTGCTTTCACTACAGGGAATGGTATAACAAATCCACCTCCTGTTGTTGAAAAATATGCGGGCAACATCAGCGGCCAAACTTTGCCTCCGGGCTTATATAAATGGAGTACAGGCGTTTTAATAACCGGTGCCGGTACAACTTTATCTGGCGGACCAAACGATGTCTGGGTTTTCCAGATATCTAAAAACCTAACCGTTAATAATAATGCGAAAATTATTTTGCGGGGAGGCGCACAGGCTAAGAATATCTTTTGGTTAGTGTCGGGTGAGGCAACCCTTGGAACGGCCGTAAATTTTAGCGGAATTATCCTGAGTAAAACACTAATATCCCTAAACACGGGTGCTACGGTAAAAGGCAGATTATTGGCACAAACAGCCGTTACATTAATCGCCAATACTGTACATCCGTAACGTAAGGTAGAAGGGAAAATATGCAAGGCTAAGGTAAAAGGAACTGCGACAGCCTTTTACCTTTCCTTCTACCTTAGTTAAGCGCTTGCTCTAAATCGGCAACCAAATCATCAATATGCTCCAACCCAACCGACACCCTTAATAAATTAAAGGGGGTTTTGGTATCAGGCCCTTCAACTGAAGCCCGGTGTTCAATCAGGCTTTCCACACCGCCTAAACTGGTGGCCTGGGTAAAAAGTTGCAAAGCATTAATAACCCGCCGTGCTTCGGCCTCGCCACCTTTCAGTGTGAATGACAACATACCGCCAAAGGCGCTCATCTGCCCTTTTGCTATTTGATGCTGCGGATGCGAGGGCAGGCCGGGATACATTACAGCTTCAACTTTGGAGTGTTTCTCCAGGTGTTCAGCCAGCAATTGTGCATTGTGCACATGCCCCCGAATGCGGTAGGGCAAGGTTTTAATACTTCGCGCAAGCATGTAGCAATCCATCGGGGAGGGGATAGCTCCGCCCATGGTTTGCACCTGGCGTATTTTTTCCCACCAGTCGCTTTTTTCGGCAGTTATTAATGCGCCGCCCATCAGGTCGCTATGGCCACCAAAATATTTGGTGCTGCTGTGCATTACCAAATCTGCCCCTAAGGCAAGCGGTTGCTGACAAATCGGCGTGGCAAAGGTATTATCACAGGCTACTTTAATATCATGCTGTTTGGCAATGGCTACTACCTTTTTTATATCGGTTATTTTAAGCAGCGGGTTCGATGGTGTTTCAATCCATATCAAGCCTGTTTCAGGTTTTATATAGCTTTCTAATACGTCACTATCGTTTATATCAATAAAATCAAAAGTCAATATGCCGGCAAATAGCAGTTTCAACTGGTTACGCAGGCCGTGGTACATATCATCAGGCGCAATAATATGGGTGCCTGGAGCCAGCGATTGAAAAACTGACATTCCCGCTGCGTTACCCGATGAAAAAGCAGCGGCATCGGCACCGCCCTCTAATTTTGCCAATACATTTTCAAGCAAAGTACGATTGGGGTTGCTTGCCCGGCTATAGATATGCCCGCCGGGAAATGTACCGTCTTCAGCCCGCTCAAAGGTGGTGGACAGTACAATAGGTTGTATTACAGCTCTTGATGATTCATCTATGTGGTTGGCGGCGTGTATGGCGATGGTTTCGAGGCGCATGTTGGGTTTTGTTTGTATGCAAACATACTACGATTTACTTCTTTTTAAAATAAATCGTCGCCGGCAATTTCCCAAATACCCATTCCGTTACCTCGCAAAGCCACATTTGCTGATTGATGGATTCGCCTTCATATTCCTCCAAAAAATAAATGCCACCGCCAATTTCCTGCGAAAGGTCCTGGGTTAGTTTAAGCACATTTGCCCCGTCAAATGGTTCTTCGGCCAGGGTTAGCGTCACTTCGTTGGCGCCTTCGCCAACATAATCCAGCATTGTATCAGCGCCTTCAACCATTTCGAGGGCAGCTTTATCACCTGTCCACGCGGGCAGGTCAATATACCAGCGACCGGTGTCTTCTTTATAAAATTTAAAGGCGGGAAGTTCTGTTATTGATATCATAATAGCTAAGGTAAAAATTCACCATTATAAAATGCCTCGCTATTTTTTTAATTGTTTATGTAGCGTTTAAGCCATTTTTATCGAATAGGCAAAAAAGAAAATCCATGAAAAAACTCTCTCTCTTTGTTTTATTGATCACGATATTTTTATCGGCATGTAAAAAAGATGCGGTTACCAGCGCCTACGATACCAGCCTTTCAAAATTTCAATCGTTTAATAAAAGCGCAAAGAAAGGTTACACCTATACTGCTGTGAGATCCTATTTCGCCTGGATTCATTCCAGGGTTGAAACGAAAATTACGGTTGTGAATGGTGCCATTACGGCCCGCGATTATGTGGCTTATAATTATGTATCAACCCCTGGTGTAGATACTTTAATACAAACGGTAGCCGAGCAATGGCACGAAGAAGGTGCTGCTTTGAATAGTCATGATAACACCTGGTTTTTAACGCTTGACCAGGTTTATACAACTGCGAAAAAAGATTGGCTGAGCGTTGATCCCAAAAAAAACGATATTTCTTTTGAGACCAATAATAACGGGATGATATCATCTGCCGGTTATGTGCCAAAAGGATGTGTGGATGATTGCTTTTTTGGGATCAATATTTCTTCTATTACGGCTTTGTAAAACAGGCGGGAAAAACTTACGAAGTTTTGTAAACTTTGTAAGTTTACGTTTGCATTAAATGTTACACCATCATTACATTACATTTTCTTATTTTTGTGGAAAGTTTTTTGAATGGAAGCCGAAGAAAATTTACGCTATTTATTAAATAACCCGAACTTACCGGCTGATTTAAAACAAGTTGCCGAAAAAGTGCTACAAAGCGAGCGCATCACCTTTGATGAAGGCGTTTTACTGTATGAAACCGCTGACCTGGGCTATCTGGGTATTTTGGCCAACTACATCCGCGAAAAGCGTCATGGAAATAAAACTTATTTCAATCGTAATTTCCATATAGAACCTACTAACCTTTGTGTGTACGACTGCAAGTTTTGTTCATATTCACGGCTGATCAAACAAAAATCGGAAGGCTGGGAATATACAATGGACGAGATGCTTGACATTGTATATAAATACGATAATGAGCCGGTTACCGAAGTGCATATAGTTGGCGGTGTATTGCCGCAATACGATGTTGCCTTTTACAGCGAATTGTTTAGTAAAATAAGGGCGCATCGCCCGGAATTACACGTGAAAGCTTTGACCCCGGTTGAGTATCACTACATATTTAAAAAGGCAAAGATTGATTACGCAACAGGCATGAAACTGATGCTTGATGCCGGCTTGCAATCTATCCCCGGTGGTGGCGCCGAAATATTCCACCCCGAAATACGGGAACAAATTGCCAAAGACAAATGTACAGCCGACCAATGGCTGGCTATCCACGAAGAATGGCATAAATTGGGTGCGCGCTCAAACGCAACCATGCTGTATGGCCACATAGAAAAATACTGGCATCGGGTTGATCACATGGAGCGCCTGCGTCAGCTGCAGGATAAAACCGGGGGATTCCAGACGTTTATCCCGTTAAAATTCAGGAATAAAGATAACCAGATGTCGCACGTTCCGGAATCAACAGTTGTGGAGGATTTAAAAAACTATGCTATAGCAAGGATTTACCTGGATAACTTTGATCACATCAAAGCCTATTGGGCCATGATCAGCCGCACAACTGCACAATTGTCTTTGAATTTTGGTGTGGATGATATTGACGGAACATTGGACGATACCACCAAAATATATTCAATGGCCGGCGCCGAAGAACAACACCCCGGCATGAGCACTAAACAGTTGGTGGAGCTTATAAAGAACGTTGGCCGCGAACCTATTGAAAGGGATACCCTATACAATGTGGTTACCGACTACACCAACTTTAATTTCCCCGAAGAAGCAAAGCCACAATTTTATAAACTGCCGGTGATTAATTAGTTTATTAGTTCACTGGTTCATTAGTCATTGTATGATTGATATTGGTAATAAGTCAAATGACCAATGACTAATGACAGCGCAGCGAATGACCAATGACAGCAAAGCGAATGACAAAAACTCTCTACATCGTCCGTCATGGACAAACTGATTTAAATAAGCGGGGAATCATCCAGGGGCGTGGTATGGATACTGATTTGAACGATGAAGGACGACGCCAGGCGGGTTTGTTTTTTAAAGCATATCAATCGGTACCTTTTGATAAAATTTACGTTTCTGCATTAAAACGTACGCAACAAAGCATACAACCATTTATTGATTTGGGGATACCGTTCGAAAAGCTGTCGGGCCTCGATGAATTGGGCTGGGGTATTCACGAAGGCAAACCTGCCGAACCTGAAAGTAAGGCAGCCTTTATGCAAATTATGCGCGACTGGCTGGATGGCAAACTCGATGAAAAGTTTGAAGGTGGTGAAAGTCCGAATGAGGTGAAAGCCCGTCAGCTGGAAGCATTGAAGGTAATTATGTCGCACCCGGAGGAAGAAACTGTTTTAATTTGTATGCATGGCAGAGCTTTACGATTGCTGCTTTGCATTTTAACCAATAAACCGCTTACCGAAATGGAAACATTTCCGCATCAAAACCTGGTTTTATACAAGGTTATTTATGACGGAAATAAATACGAGATCGTGGATTTTAACAATGCGGAGCATTTGAAAGCATAAATGAATAAAATTAGAATATCAGCAGTAAGCTATACCAATACCAAACCCTTTATATACGGCCTGCAGCATAACCCGGCCATTATGCACAAAATTGAACTCAGCCTGGATAATCCCACAGATTGTGCCCAAAAACTGATTGATGATGTGGTGGATATCGGATTAATACCGGTGGCAGCAACTTTAAGTTTGAAGCAATGGGAAATAGTATCTGATTATTGTATTGGCGCGGTGGGTGCCGTGAATTCTGTGTTCATATTCAGTAATTGCGCTGTAAACGAGATTCGTACCCTGCAGCTCGATCCGCAATCGCGTTCGTCAAACAACCTGGCGCGCGTTTTACTAAAGAATTATTGGAAAGCAGATAATCTGATGATTGAAGTAAATGCGGATAATTATACCCAATCAACCGATCCGCATACTGCTTTTGTACAAATAGGCGACCGTACCTTTGGTAAAAAGGAAAAATACCGCTTTGTTTACGATTTGGCCGAGGAATGGCAGAAGTTTACCGGCCTGCCATTTGTATTTGCTGCCTGGATTGCCAATAAACCCATTCCCGTAGCGTTTATGGAGGAATTTAACGAGGCCTTAAAATACGGGCTTTCGCATCGTACTGAGTTGTTGAAAGAATTGCCAAAACGGGACGATTTTGACTTTGAGGATTATTTAATGCATAAGCTGGATTTTGATTTGACTGCCGATAAGAAAAAGGCTTTGTATATGTTTTTGGAGTACGTGAGGGCGTTGTAAAAGGCGTTTCAACTGCCGACTGGTTGTAGTGCACGTCAATACTGTACCATATAATACAGCGTCTTTCGGACTTTCGGTTTTTTCCGACTTTCCGGACTCTTACTCTGCTTCTCGTTATAGGAACAAAATTTATCCTCCAATTAAACTATCCATTTAAAAATCAATCATATAGCTGTTGAATATATTTTAACGGCGATTGATGATGAAGGATTACTATTATGCTTTAGGACTCGAAGCAGATTGCACGGCGGCCGAAATAAAAGAGGCATATCACAAGCTATCTAAAAAATTTCACCCCGACTTAAATCCGGATGATGCGTATTTTGAAGACCGCTACCGGCAAACACAGGAAGCTTATGATACATTGGGCGACCCGGACAGGCGCACGCGTTATGATATCGAACTAAAGAAATTTCAGTCGGGTTATATCCGGAATTTTCATGCTCCGCGTTATGGCCCGGCCGATCAACGTTTTCAAAATAGCCCTTACCGTTTAAAAACGGGGCGCTCCGGCACGGGCATTATTATAACTATCATTGTTTTATTGGTGATTTTTGGGGTTTATGGGGTAAAATATATTGGTTCCCCAAAAGTGCAGGTACCTACCGCGGTAGCTGCGGCGGATACGGCAGTTGTTTATCATCCACACAAAAAACATAAAAAGAAACATACATTAATAGTGAAAACTGCACATAACACAGTTAGGCGTAATTTTGATACCGTCAAGGCTGTTGTAAAGCCGCGGGTAGCTGTAAATAAGCCTATAGTAACCAAACCTACCATCGTCAAACCGATAATAACCACGCCGGCTATAGTTAAACCGGTTAATGCGCGTGCGGATACCTCCACGGTACATCGTCCGGCCCGGCAGTTTTTGTACGCCACCTATGTAAGGGCCAACCAAACAGGTGTAGTAAATATGCGCGAGAGTGACGATTTTGGTTCAAACATCGTTAAAACTATTCCTGCCAATGCTATGGTATTGGTGTTGCAAAAGGGCGATGCCTATTATAAGGTGAATTTTAACAACAATATTGGGTATATTCCGAAGTGGGCGCTTAAAACCCAATAATTGAATTGCTATATTTATGGCAAAACAGATTATTATGACCCCACAATCATTAAAAGGACAATCGGCGCTGGTGACAGGTGCTGACAGCGGTATAGGCAAAGGCGTTGCATTTGCACTTGCTGCGGCAGGTGCTAACGTTGTTATTAACCACGTTGACGCTCACGAAATAGCCCAGCAAACCGTGGATGAGATAACCGCAGCAGGCGGCAATGCCTGGGCAATCCACGCTGACATCAGCAAAGAAGATGAAGTACAGGCCATGTTTGCCGAAATGTACCAAAAGTACGGTACTATAGATATATTGGTAAACAATGCTGGCCTGCAAAAGGATTCGCGCTTTGTTGATATGACCCTGGCCCAATGGAACACCGTAATTGGTATTAACCTTACCGGCCAGTTTTTATGCGCCCGCGAAGCTGCGAGAGAATTTATCAGAAGGGGAGTAGTACCTGAAAGAAGTAAGGCTGCCGGTAAAATTATCTGCATGAGCAGTGTGCACGAG
>JABDBM010000087.1 GCA_013288685.1 Bacteroidota bacterium
GCAGCGAGAAAACTTTACCGCCATGCATAACGGACTATGCACGGACGACACAACAGAAAGCCGAATACCCAAGTCAACCTTAAATACTAACTAAATTAGCGTTTGATATTTGCAAATATTCTTCATATCTTTGTATTAAACTCATAATACAAACAAAATCAGTTTTCTATTCTTATCATTATGAACGTCTAACCCCAACTATGACTTCATTCAAATTTAAAAAAGCAGTTCAAGCGTTGAATTATTTTGCCCAAAAAGAAGGCGGTAAAATAAATTACATGAAAGCAGGTAAACTTGTTTATTTATCTGACAGGGTTCATTTACGAACTTATGGCAGAACAATAACTAACGACACTTACATAGCCATGAAAAATGGCTCTGTTCCGTCGAAGACTAAAGACATAATCCTAAAATCGGCTTGGTTTGAAGGAGAAATTTTAGATTACGTTAATGTTTATTTGTCTGATCCTGAAAAATATAGTTTCCGTTCGCTAAATGAAGTCGACAAATCAGTTTTTTCAAAAACGGATTTGAAAATCATGGATGATATATATAACTTCTACGGCGAAAAAGATCAGTTTGAGTTGAGTGAATATTCGCATAATTTCCCCGAATGGCAACGGTTTGAAAATGAGTTAAAATTAGGCGTTGGAAAAGCTTTTTCAATAGACCTGAATGATTTTTTTGAAAACGGATTAAGCGATTTACCATTTTCCCAAAGCGCCGAATTGCTGTCGTTAAGTAAAAAACAGTTTCAGCATATTTTGTAAAAATGCCCTCAATAGAAGATTTTATAGAAGCCCTATCTATAGGAGACATCTATTGGTTTGTAAACCCGCAGATAAATTCCCTTGATCCTCACCCCCATATTTGTTTAGGCATATACGACGACGAATGTGTGTTTATGCTATGTGGCACATCGCAATTTGAAACAAAGCGCAGGCACTTTGAATTAACCGGGTTGCCGTACGAAACCCTTGTTCGTATTCAGTCAAACCATACCAACACCATTGTTAAAGATACGTTTGTAGATTGTAACGACATTCAAAATCATGATGTTGGCGACCTTTACTATAACAAAACATTGCGAAAACGGGGGATGGTGAGTGATGCGGAATTATTACAAATTAGATACGGCATACAGATAAGTGAATTGCTGGAAGAAGGGACGAAAAAGCAGATATTGAGGGCTTTTCCGGAGTTGGATTAGTTGCTCGCCCCGCTCAAATGCTTTAATTGTTTTGTTGCCATTAGACGAGCTTTTCAATAATACAATCGTTATATACCCGCCTGGTAAAAACATCAATCCAATCTACTACCGTTAAAGTAGTAAATTCGTCTGTTGAAACTTGGCGCACATGAAATAAATATTGGAATTTATTTAAAAAAAAACAAGCTTATTTTTACTTGAGTTTGGAATACTAAGAAATGCGCCCCAAGAACGAACGGTTGGAGAGACAGGGAATTTATATTTTTTTATCTTGAAAGAGAACAATTTAAAGACAATCTAATGAATACTAGAAGCGATTATCACTATCGTTTGGAAAAAGAAACTTATGAGCGAGAACTTATCAGTTTAGCCGAGTATAAGCAAACGAACGCCCTATTGCGTGACAATGATTGGCTTTTTGTTTGTCCTCTTTTTTTTCAAGGATTTGAATTGAAATACATACATTCCTTGTGTAGCAAACCGGGCCCGCATAAAAATACTATAACACAAATTATCTTTAACAAATTCTTTGATTTAGGATGGACTGCATCTTTTATTGAGGGATATTGCAAGCGCTGCGACCATATCCAACCATTTTTATCATCCATCGAACATAGTCTAATATTAACATTTCAGCGTGATTACGAAGGAGGAGTTAAAACTCTAATACCAATCATCGAAGGTATTTTAAGAAAATATCTCGTTTTAGAAAAAGGCATGAATCCGTATCATATACAGTTCAAGGCGGTACGTAATGCTTTTTCCGCTTTAAAGCAGGATATTTTAACCCAATATAAGGATGGCCTTAGTGATTATTATGACGAAAATAAAAATCCAATTTTATTTAGTCCACAGCAAAAAGATGACCTATTGCGTCTTCGAACGTTGTATTATGAGCAATGGTTTGAATTTATTATCGATTTTGTAGACAATTCTTTTTATCTAAAAACTGACCAGTCAACTATTATTACCAATCAAATAAATCGACACGCTATCTTACACGAATTTGGCTTACCATTCGAATATAATTTAGAAAATTACATTAAGGTTTATTTTGCTTTGCAGTTCCTTGTTTGGATATTTTTAAATAAAGAAATTAAAAGTCTATTGAATGAAATAAATGGATATCGCCTATTCGAAAAAGCCGAAGCATACAAAAGAATAATTCGATCTGCCGAAAAAATAGCTTATCAAAAGCATTTGCTTATGAAAAACTATAGGGGGTATAATGAAAGCTTGTTTAAAGAGAAGTTCAACGTCAAAGAGATCATCCTCCCTCAAGAACATCGTATTAAACATAAGGTATTGATGAAATTTAAAGAGGCATTGTGGCGTAAAGGTTTAGAACCACAATAACCCGCCTATTCGCGTCCACGTTTGAATGCTAACCGCTACGAGTGTCCACACTCGCGATAAAAGCAAGCCATTTGATGCAAATGCAATATAAATCTTATGTCACAAATCGTAAACGTGGAGTCTTGACCTGGCGTGAGCCTTCTAAAATTCACTTAAAACAGTTTTTTTTGACAGGAGAAATTTCAAGAAGCTTATATTTTTATATTCGCAAGTCTGATAGATGCTCATAATTTTCAAATATTCGTCGATTTTTGATTTTCTAAAAGCATTAATATTTTTGTTCGCATGTAAGGCAAGTATTTTTATGGCATGCTCGGCATTGCTGTTGTTCCATGAAACGTTATCGTGATTAAGAAATTCGAATAGGGTATTTTGATTCTTCTTAAGCCGAATTTGATATTGTTGGGTAATTTCGGTTTGGTAAGCTGACGACAAAACTTTGGTGAAAAATTTGATAACTTCAAATTTATGTTTGGAAAAATGGCATTGTTTAAGCCCAAACCTATTTATTGTAGTCACGATTTTTTGCAATATCTGGGTAAACTCCTTTGCCAACGCCTTAAACTCTTCATTAAATGGGTTCCGAATTAAATCTGAATTAAAATCACGTATTAAGTGGATCAAGCATTTTTGTTGCCGACAAGGAAGCGCGTCGTACCCATTGTAAAAATCGGTCACTAAAACACCGCGAAAATCATTTAAATATTCCTTTAGAAAGCCGGACTCCCGGTTGGGTTTGTAGATTGAAATTACTTCTAACCCATTTGTAAAAACCCAGACATATCCTTTCTCAAACTGCATTGCGAATGGCGTTTCATCAACATATAAAACATTACTTTTCAAAAGGATGCGTAATAAGGCGTTGTAAGCTGGTTCGTAATATCGAATAAAATAGTCTTTACAGACAAAGAAAGTAGAACTTGATATCGACAAATGAAATAAATCCTTGACATTATTCTCTATTTGTCTGAATCCTTGTTTATTGACTATGTGTTGGTATATAGTCCAAACAATAAGATTATGGCCCAATTTTAATCGTTGCGTGGGATATTCAATTGGCACGAAATAATGTTGACAAGTTTGACAACTATAACGATGAGACAAATATTGGGTCATCACCACCCTGATGCCATTGATCGAGAAGTTCAGGTCGACGACTTTCTTAGAAAGGTTTTGTCTTGCAATCACGTGCGAACTTTTGCATTTAGGACAAACCTCGTTTTCACATGTAACGATTCGATTGGGCTTATAGCTATAGAAGAATTTTTTCTTTTTAGATTTTTCTTTCTCTATTCTTTTGAGGGTTATATCGGTTTTAGTATAAACCTTTTCTCTTTGATAATCAAAATATGCACACTCATTGATGAATTTCATTTCCGGAAAAAATGATTCATCGACGATAAAAGTTGTTTTTTGCTCCTTTTGCAAATCTTGAATATGTCTGGTGTCAATTTTCTTTGATATAATATTCTGGATTAGTTCCTTAAGGTCCATCAGAACTCGACAATCTTCTTCATTATATATAAGGATTGTATCCTTAATTTTATCATCCAACATGTACTCCCATGATTTTCGCCAAACGATAGATTGTATCCCACTTGCATCTGCGGCCGACCAACTGAAACCAATAAATCTCCCAATCTCCTTTAAACTATTGCTATAAGTTGGAAAATAAATATGGCTGTATAAAACAGACAATAAATTGTAGCAGCAGCCTATTATATTAGTTATAGCATGTCGGTAAGTTTCAGGAAGCTTTTTCAACATTCTTTTTAAAAATGTGGTTTCGTAAGTACCATAATGGTAAATAACAAAATCATCATAGTTCAAAACCTCACTTAAAAACCTCTCACAGATTAACTGTTCTTCCGTTGAACTATCAGCCCAATAGCGATAGTGCTTTATCTCATTTTCCTGTTTTATCGTTAAGCCAATTAAGTAGTAGTAATTCTCATCGGGTAGTCCTTCAATATCTAAATACATTTCCACCTTTACGGTAGGTAAGGGGGCAGGCATGTTATAAACAAATATGTTACGCTCCCGGATCGCTAAAGCTTGTAACTCAACCGACCGGATTTTGTTTCTATTCTCTTTCTGTGGTGGCTTTCTCTTTGGCCGAAAAGTGTATGATAGTTGATTCACCGAAAATATTCCCTTGTTATTTAACTCTTTAATCCTTTCACGGCTAATTCCATTTAAAAGGCTTAAATGGTTTTCCTCAAACGCTTTGTCACGACACATTCCAGCAAATTCGCAAATTGAACAATGATGGTTTAAGTGAAACGGAAACTGCTCGTGCTTTTTTAATAAATCCGCAGTTTGATGAAATTCCTTTAGATACGAGGCTGGTTTTATTTGGGTTGATCTAAGCTTGCTACTGTAAATGATCTCCGCAAAAGGGATAGAAACCGCTTGAAGTTCACTTAGCGCATTCGCAATTCCCGTGATCAGTACTTTGATCTTCCTGGGAATGTTTTCCGTGGGGACAATCAGTACAGGGATGTAAGTAAAATCACCAATTCTCGATTTTACCGGGATTCTTTTCAAAATGTCACAATGGAATTTAAAAATATTCCAGGCTATTACTGGGTTAATGATATACATCGGTCCGTTCTCCATTGTTGTTTCCAACGGGGTACCGTTTATCAATTGTTCGTTGCCTTCTATCTTCAGTATTTCATTAAAATACCTCGTTTTGACGCTATCAGCAGTTGATTCATACAATTGCTCAAAATTGCACTTTTTCCCTATAAGCCCAGTTAGTTTTAGATGCGATTTATAATGGCATTCAAAATAATTCTCAATTATTTCGTTGCTAACTTGCATTTTAAAAATGAAGATTAACGGTTTGAAAAAGCTTTTTTAAATCTAAGTATTTTTCCGCCAATTTAAGTGTCCACGCTTGAATGTTAACCATTGTGAGTGTCCACACTCGCGATAAAAGCAAGCTATTTCGTACAGATACAGGGTAGCCTCACACCGCAAAATCGCGAGCGTAGACGCTCAAAAAGCCATGTGTTCAAGCGTGGACGTTTGAACAGGCGCTATCTGTATTTCCGCACAATTCCCCCTCCCAACCCTCCAAATGGCCATTTTATCCACTTTAATGGCAGTTTTGTTTAGGTTAATGTCAGTTTTCTTATTAATTAATTGATGAAGTTTGGTGGTCAATCTAAATGAACTAATCCCTTTTTAATTGAAAACATGTTAGAGTTATTTATTGAGCTCACCAACCAGATATTTTGGGATGGATATGCAGAGCAGCTATCAACCGAAAACCCGAAGGTTTTTAAATTCAGATTTAAAGAATTTGAGAAAACCTATAACCTGCCGAAAACCGAGCCGGCGTCTGTTCGCCGGCCGGGTTCGTCCGCGCCATTAAGAAAAGCTGCGGCAATGATGTAAAAAAAGAAATGCCTTTGCCGGGATGGAGCGCGGTTATCGGACCTGGGGTTTCGGAATATCCCGCAAGGTCCTTTAGCCCGCCCCACCCCGGTACCGGCAAAATACTACGACAGAAAAACGCTTCCACGCTGCGGGCCATACTCCTGGCCCGCATTTTCTGTCAGCCGCGAGGCGGCTTTAATAATGGAGTTTATTGCAAAGGAAATTCAAAGCATCCTTTAATTGTGTTAGTGTTTTGGCAGGTGATTAAAAAGAATAGTGTTTAAGAGATTGGCGGCAGATAAAATAGGAATACAATTAGTTTTACTATGAAAGAAAATAAAAACGAACAGGTGAAAGCGAACGAAACAAAAATTTTTACACGAATAAAAAAATACTTCAGCGATCGCCACAGTTTAACATTGCAAATGGAAGACATCACCCATCAATTGGAAAACAACAGCCAGGAAATAAGTATTGTGCTGAGTGATTTGGATGGGTTGAAGGAGAAGCGGTAATTCCTGCTCGCCCTAATTCAATATGATTTGATAATGACATACAAATCTGCCGATAGTTCTGTATTATTGATATTCAGAAAAATCGTTTAAATGGCAGTGACCAAACACGAGCGGCGGCTCGGCTTATTACAGGCAACTTCTATCAACATGACGGACATGGTGGGCATCGGCCCTTTTATCACCATGCCCATGGTCATCGGTATTATGAACGGTCCGTATTTTCTGTATGCCTGGCTGGCCGGGGGCTTATTATCTTTTGTTGACGCCATGGTTTGGAGCGAATTGGGTGCCGCTTTCCCCATGGCGGGCGGCTCATACAATTTTTTGAAAGCTACTTACGGCGAAAACAAATGGGGCAGACTGCTGAGCTTTTTGTTTGTGTGGCAAACCATGATACAGGCCCCGCTGGTGATCGCTTCGGCGGCCATCGGCTTTTCGGCCTATTTTTCGTATCTCTATCCTTTAAGTACACTACAGGCCAAGCTAATGAGCGGCGGCGTAGTAGTAAGCATTGTAGCCTTACTATACCGTAAAATTGAAGCCATAGGCAAAATAAGCGTGGTACTTTGGGCAGCTGTACTGCTTACTTTACTATGGATTATTGCCGGCGGCATTGCCCATGGTAATTTTTTAGCTCCCCTGCAACACATAAACGATGGCATTACCCTTAACTACGCCTTTGTGGCAGCCCTTGGTTTTGGTTGCGTTAAAAGTGTTTATAGCTATTTAGGTTATTATAATGTTTGCCATTTAGGCGGCGATATTGTTAATCCATCCAAAAATATACCGCGCAGTATGTTCTTTTCCATTGCCGGCATTATGGTGTTATACCTTTGTATGAATATGAGCGTGGTAAGCGTAATTCCCTGGCAGCAGGCTAAAGAAAGTCAGTTTGTGATCAGTCTGTTTATGCAAAAATTAGCCGGACCAATAGCCGCTAAAGTGGTTACCGGGCTTATATTGCTGGTAGCTTTCGCCTCGGTATTTTCGGCTACGTTGGGCTACAGCCGGGTGCCTTATGCGGCCGCAGCCGATGGCGCTTTTTTTAAAATATTTGCCAGGTTGCATCCGCGCGGAGGATTCCCTTACGTTTCGCTGCTGGTTTTGGGCGGCATCGCTTTTATTTTTAGTTTGCTGTTTAAGCTCAGCGAAGTCATCAGCGCTATTTTAGCCATGCGAATTTTAGTGCAGTTTATTGCCCAGGCAGTGGGCCTCATCCTGCTAAAAAAGAAACGGACAACTGTTAATTTTCCTTATAAGATGCCCTTTTTTCCCGTTCCGGTATACCTGGCCATCATTCTTTGGGCCTGTATATTGGTGGCAACAGGCTTAAACCTGTTTTTGGGCGCATTAATTGCCATTAGTTTAGGTTTGATTGCTTATATGATAAAAGCCAGGCTAAAACGGGAATGGCCATTCAATACCGTTGACGATTTCTCCCCCTCTATACGAAGTAGAGAGGGGGATGTCGAGCGCAGCGATGACAGGGGGTGAGTTAATTAGCGCCGATGCGACCCTGTTGACTCACCCCGCCGGGCTTCGCCGGCACGAGGCTGTATCATAATTAAAAGACAAAACCCACCACCAAATTATATTCTGCTCACTTCAAATCTTAGTGTCCTTAGTGAAAATCTTAGTGCACTTCGTGTTAAAAAATTCACCACAAGGGGCACGAAGGGTTTCACTAAGAACACTATGGCAAATTTATTTTTTTTTCATTTTGTGGTCGGGCACTTTTGATCCAGCCTCAAAAAAAACATTCGACGGCTATTTAAGCCGCCTCCCGTTTCAACTTAATTACCGTGATCTCGGGCCATATCCCCAGCCTTCCTTTAAAACCCAGGAAACCAAAGCCGCGGTTTACATAAAGGTTTTTATTGCCGCGTTTGTACAGGCCGGCCCATTGCGGATAAACATACTTAACCGGACTCCACTGAAAGCCAAACAGCTCGATACCAAACTGCATGCCATGCGTATGGCCTGCAAGGGTAAGGTCGATATGTTTTTCGTGCAGCAGTGTTTTAGCTTCCCAATGCGATGGATCGTGCGACATTAATATCTTAAATTCATTATCATTCACTTGTGCCGCGGCTTTCGTTAAATCGCCATATTTATGGAAACCACCTTTACCCCAGTTCTCCACCCCTATCAGGGCAATTTCCTGTCCGTCCTTTTTAATAGTAGTACTTTCATTCAGCAATAAGCGGAAACCGATTTCCTGGTGCACCTTCTTCAACCGGTTCAAATTAGCGTGTTTGTCGGCTTCATTTTCCCAGCGCATATAGTCGCCGTAATCGTGGTTACCCAGTACCGAATATTTGCCAAATGGAGCTGCAAGTTTAGCGAACGACTCAATCCATGGAAACATTTCGGCCGCCTGGTTATTCACCAAATCACCCGTAAATAATATCACATCACTTTTTTGAGCATTAACCATGGCAATGCCTTTTTCCACACCTTTTACACTGGTAAAACTACCAGCGTGAATATCCGACAGTTGGGTGATGGTAAAGCCGTCAAAAGCTTCGGGCAAATCTTTGTATTTAAGGGTAAGCCGATGCACCTTGTAGCGGTGTCGTCCGCCGGTTAAGCCGTATATCAAACTAAAAAATGGTATCGCAGCAATTAGCATCGCCACTTGGCTTACCCAAACGGCCCTTGGCGGGAAATGCCGGAAGGCACGCACAACATCCTCCGTTAACAAAACCGGTAAAGCAAATATTTTTGGAACCAGCGTGAGCAACAGAAATGCCATTACCCACGACATCACTTTGGTATTACGGAACCGTACCAGGGATATAAAGCCTATAGCCAGCAGTACATCCAGCATCCAGTAGCCCGTTAAAATTAAATTATTGCTGGTGAGTGTTTCAACCGCTTTCGAGAAATATACATCGCTGATAACCCATACCAGCAAAATAAAAAGGAACCTGTTCTTCATTACTAATAATAAAGACGATTGAGTAGCGAAAACATTTTAAGATAAGTATAAAATAAGTGGTTTACGTTTCTTCCGTTAAGTGACTAAAAGGGAAACAAACACGAATGATAGCTAATTACCGGATTTCACGAATTTTAAAACAAGCTCTTCAATTCGTAGAATTCGAGCAATTCGTGATAATTAGTGTTCTTTCACAATTCACAAACAACTTGTTTTTACGAATTTTAAACAGTTTCTGACGCTATCGTTTCCGTCCCCGCAGGGTCTCCGAAGGGACCCTGCTGAGACAGAGAAGTAAATATCAAATCAAACTCCGCGCTCACCTGTGATTCTTCTGTTTCTCCTTGTTAAAAATTGTTAGCTATAAAGAAGTGCGCCTATCGTTTTACCAGCAACAATTGCCCGTTATGCGAACTCAGGTGATTTGTCCGGCTGATCAATAAATTCAGTTTGTTTCTTTCGGGCTGGGTTACAAACTCTTCGGCGGTAACGTAGGCATGTTTGCTTAGCCAGTTTTCCACTGTCATTTCGTTAAACTTCTCATTAATGAACTGGTGTAATTTGTCCCAATTTTCTTTTAACCAGGCGGTTTCGGGGTAAACCGCATCCGGCGATTGCGCATCAATAAATAAATGGTCAAACTGGGCATAGGAGCGTTCGCCTAATCCCAGGCCTTCCACCATCCGGTCGTGAACAGTTAGTAAATGGCCTATCAGGTAAACAACCTTGTTGCGGCCCGGGGCAACTTCAGTATCCATGGCCCATTCGCTCAACGAATCGAATAATTTAGTAGCTTGTTCCACCCGTTGTTCCCAGGCTTTTATACATTGGGTAATAATTAATTTTTCGTGCATGGTGTTGATGTTTTTAATTTGGATTATAATGCCGCTAATATCCCGAAAATTAAAGCCCCCATGCGGAGCATTACGTCAGCGATCAGTAAAATTCCCTCATCTTCACATCTCAAAGCGTAAAATAAGTTAAAGTTACTTTAATCCCGCCCAGGCAAGCAAAATAACGCTCCCGCTAATTTCCGTAATTCAGCAAGTTTTTAATAACCGTTATCCTGATCGCCTTCTCGCCTTTGCAGTAAGGAATACTGCAAAGGGTGGAAACATTGCAGGTCCCGTTCCACTGAAAATCCACACCACCACTAACCAATATGCCAATAACCTCGTTGGTTTTCAGGTTAAACACCGGTGAGCCGGAGTTGCCTGCGAACGCATCCAACGAGGTATAAATTGCCAGCGTTTCATTATTTGACTCAACACTCGCGTTGGCCGAAACCTTTTTCGGAAGACCGTAGGGGTAGCCTATCATGTAGATATTTTCGCTCACCGGCGGGTTAGCCTCGCCCGACCATTTTAACGGCGGCGCTTTTAGGTCGCGGTCAACCGAAAAAAGAGCGATATCAAGGTCTGCTGATTGTTTGTCGATACTTACCGGAAAATAGATGCTGTCAGCCGGTATGATTTTTTGATAGGCACCGGTCTTATTAATAATTTCGAAGCCAAAAATGATGGCGTACTGCTTGGGTGCCGCAGCAAATACGTGTCCGGCAGTTATCATTTGCCTTTTCCCAGTCACCATGGCTGTTCCCGTACCCACAACAGGCTGGTCCCGAAATGCTTCGCCGGGGCAAAGCTGGTAGGTTGTGCCCAAAGTACTGCTGTCGTCAATCTGGTAAAACAAAGCGCTTATTTTATGTAATTTACTTTTATCAACCACTACGCCTACCGAGTAGGCATTACTCCTCATCCCGCGCGTCCAGGGCAGGGCGGGGTCAAGGCTTCGTACGTCTACCCTGCTGTCATACTGGCTGGGGCCGTTTACCACACGGCTATTGGGTGGCAGATCTTCAAGCGGGTGATCTGCCACGAACTTAGCCGTTCTCTCAACGCCCGCCGCGCTGGGCGCATTCGATTCGTTAGTATTTATTGTCGCTCTCAGGGTGATAATTTGTGGCAGCTTTATCTGACCGGCAGCCGCTTTTTGATCTACGCCCTGCTGGGGCTGAATATTTTTTGCACGATCATAATCCATTATTGTGTGTTCGTCTGTGCTTTTCGCAGATCCACTATACTCCAGATAATCAGCGGGCGGCGCAGTAGCTGTAGATGAAGACGAAGTAACTGTAACTACAACCGGCGCCGGCAAAACAAGTTCCACCTTCTTTCTTGCTTTCAACTTCAATTTCTTTTTCTTTTTTGGCGCACCCTGGCCATGGCATAAAGCAGCGCAAATAAAAACAAGCGGTATGAATAAAAAGTAGCGCATCTTATTTATCAAACGGGCGGTTATAAATATTAAACAGCGGGATATCGATGGTTATAGCGCCCCCTAAAAGCCAGGTGCTTGCAACAGGCGACTTATTAATGTCCTTAACCTGCGGCCCGTATTGCGCCCCTAAGTTGATAGAGAATGGCGTTTTACCTATACCAATGGTTAAAAACAATCCCGGCGAAAAAAAGTTGCCCCAGGTAACATCAGGAAGGGCTTTGGTGTCATTGTCGCTGTCAAGGCGATAGCGGGTAACTGCGCCAATGTCAATTACAGGGACAAAGGCGCCGAGTGTCCAATTTTTCCAGACGCGGCCCCAGGTCATATTCAAACCAACCGGCGCCGTAAAGCCAATGCTGCCGGCCACCTTGTGCCCGGTTGTTAGTTCGTTGCCACCAATGATGCCCGGAAAGGCATTAAGGGTAAGTGTATAAATAGATTTTTGTTTGATAGAGTAGCTTCCTGCGGGCAACGCAAATGCTTCGATCGCCTGTTCCACGTCGTCAGAATTTTTCGCCAGGGCCATATCATTGATAAAATGCACCAGGCTCACTATTCTTGGGTCGAGCTTATAACCACCGGACGACTGTAACGTTTGAGCGTAGTCAACAATTACCGTCTTTACCAGCTCCTCCTGATTATTAAGATCGCCGACAACAGTATTACTTTGGATAATTCTGACATCGAAAAAAAGTTTAATGTAAGCCTGTATATTCGTATCAAAAGCTTTTAAATCTGCTTTGGTTACACCTGCACTGCCATTATCGAAATCCTGCTGCATTTTGGCTTCCAGGTTTATCGCAGCATCGGCCACATTAAATTTCAGGTAATAAGATACAGCTGCAACCTGCAGGTCTTCGTTGTCGAATAAGGCCCTTATTTTTGAAACAACGTTTGGATCAATTGCATGGCCAGCCGCAATCCCCTGAAGCGCACTTATTAATTCGTTGATCTTTTTTGTCAGACTTTGATCGGGCTTTCCATTCTTTCGGTAAAATGCGCTGATTGCATGCAATTCCGTCGCGACAGACTTTGCGGAGACGACCTGCGGGCCAGTGGCAGTACCACCAACCAGATTGCTGATCGCCGTCCAGTTGCGCCAGCTATCATCTGCTTTTATTTGCGTAAAGTTATAAAGCTGCAAATACTCCGACGCCATTTGCAACTGGTGCTGGGGAACCAAATCAAAAGCAAGTTGCAGCAGTTCAAGGATACCCTGTGCGTACTTTTTATCGTAAATATTGCGTATAGCATCATTTGCCGTATCGGCGATGGTTATAAAATGGCTGATTTTTTGTGCAATTTGGGGCTTGTTTGCGGTATCGATTAAAAAAACAGCAATAACTTTATCTGCATCATTCCCCAGGTCCCTCGCAAAATCAATTACACTTTTGTTAAAGCTGAATATCGTATCGGCTCCCAATTTCTGACCTGCATTATTTAGTTTGCGGAGGTTCTGCGCTTGATCATATATGCTTTCCGCGTTCTTGCAGATATCGGTCAAAACCGGTTGCAGTAAAGTAATTTTATTATTAAAGGAATCTGCGTTCGACATAAGGTCTGAAAGTTGCGCACCGAGCCATAATTCCTGATTATTAATACTAAAATTTATTTTATAATATTTCGCATCCTGCTGATACAAAAATCCCAGATAAAGCTTCATAAATGGAATTTCACGGCCATAAGTGCCCCAAAAATCTACCGTTGTATATTGAGGCTCTCCATTGTTTGTTATTGTTAAACTATTCGATATCAATTCAAGAAAAGAAAGGGAGCCAACGATATTGACGCTTACGGGATCTATTTTGTTGTTTAGCGTGGCCATAAAATCAGAGGCGTTTAAAACACTTATGAAATTCGAAGGGTTTTTAAGTTTGGTTAGCTGCGGTACCAGGTGGAAGGCTTCGAAAGCCAGTTCTAAATCCGGATATTTTTTTATAAGCCCGGCGAATAGGGTGGTATTCTTTAACTTATAGCCATCGTCAAGCAAATGGTTCAGGTCGCTTTCAATATACTGTTTAATCTCTGCTGGGAAACTGGTCACTTTATCCGCGTCAAACTTCATAAGGTAAGCGGCAGTAGAGGGGAAAAGTACCAGCAGTTCTTCAGTGGGTGTGGTTTTGCTATGCTGGGTGAGCCATGTTTGTATGTTTTGTACGGCAAAGGTGGTTAGTTCTTCTTTGATCCTTTTGGCGAGAAATTTACTCAGTCCGTCAATAATTTCGGTTGTGCTGCCAAAAGCACCTAAAACCGGCAAGGCTTTGTTTATTGAGCTATTTGGATTGATCGCCGCAAAGTAATCAGACTGGCTATCGGAAATCGCATCGTACTTCTGTATAAAAAGCTGGATGACATCTGCAATAAAAGAATGCTGGCCCTGATCTTTCTGAAAAAGAAATACCAGCAACTTAAGTTGCTCAACGTCCGAGACAAATTTTGCTGTGTAATAGTCTGTACGCGCTGCATTATAGTTAGCAACCTTTGCTTGGGCAATAGAATCGGCTGTTTTCAAGACAGCAGCAGTACTTGTACTTATAGATGTAACAGAAGAAGCATTGTTTGCCTTTTTCGCTTCAAGATAGGCATTTGTTGCCTTGCTCGCTAACGATGCAGTGTTGGTAAGGTTGGCAGTTGCACCGTAGTCACTATAAGTTGTAGTAATCAAAAACGATTTAAAAATACTAATCACCTGCGCCCGGTCGGCCACCAACTGGTCGCCTACCAAGTCGGGGTCAATCGCGCTGTAATCTTTTTTTAGTAAATCGGCCAGTACAGAGGCCTGTCCGGCAACCGGTGCGTTTTTTTGGGCAAATACAGGAGTAAAAGCCAGCAACACTGCCAGCAGGACAAGATAAGGTTTCATGATAAATTGGATAAAGTTTCTAATCACATAAGGTATTCTTTACAAATTTGCTGTGCAATTTGCATGAATATAAAAGTACACGACAGCGATTAGATTACAAAGGTATTTTTACGGTATTTTAATATTTATTTTACAACAATTTTGCCCGCAACGCCTTATCACACTGAATTATCCCCCATAAATATTCCTATCCAAAAACGCATTTCTAAACTTGCCATGTGGGTCGTACTCCGCTACCAGCTTTTTAAAATCGGCCAGTTTGGGGTAGCGCTCATCCAGCACTTTTGGCGCCATCGTAAATACCTTCCCCCAATGCGGACGGGCGTTATAGGGCGAAAGGACAGTTTCTATCTGTGGCAGCAAATGCAACACGGCTTCGGTCTCCTGTTTCCAGGTAAAATGTATGGCTACCGATGTTTGGTTATGGCAGGGGCTCATCAACAGGTTATCGGCAGCTATGGTGCGCACTTCGGTGATAAACAAGTGCGGTGCTATTTGTTTGCCCAGCCTGGCCACAGCTTCAATGGCATCCATGGCGTGGTGCAGTGGCACAAAAAATTCGCTTTGCAACTCCTTACCGCTACTGGGGGTAAATCCCATTTTAAAATGCGGCAACCGCTCATACCATGGACCAGGTACACCCATTTGTTCGGTACAGTTTTCGGCGCCGAGGGCGATAATAGGATGCAGGTTTTTGGTAGCAGCCTTTGCCCCGTAAAACTCCGGCCCGTCATGATCGGCATCGGTGCCAATGCGGCTTTTTATCCAAACTTCGTTAATGCGGTCGGTTTGCCAATCGTAAAATAAACTTACGCTATACCCTGCCGACATAATTTTTTCAAAATTCGGTTTCAATTGCGCCATCGGCAGGCCGATAAATACGCGTTGTTTCATGTTAAAAGTGGGTTGTACAGCCAGGGTAACTTTGGTGATAATACCAATAGCCCCCAACCCAACCACTGCGGCATTCAATTTTTCGGCGTCAGCCGTATGCGACAGGTGGACGATGCTGCCATCGGCAATAACCACTTCCAGTCCGCGTACAGCGCTGGATAAGTTCCCGTTTTTTATACCCGAACCATGTGTAGCCGTAGTAATTGATCCACCGACTGAAATATGCGGCAACGAAGCCAGGTTATGCAATGCATAGCCTTTGGCATGCAGCCATGGTGCAAGCTCGCCATATTTAATACCGCCTTCAACAGTTACAGAACCTGCAGCGGCATCAAGCGATATTACCTTATTGAGTTTACTGGTCGAAATTTGCGCATCCTTGCTGTCGGCAATATTGTTAAAGCAATGCCGCGTACCCAAAGGCTTTATTTTGGGATGGCTTTTTACTAATTGTTGTACTTCGGCCACTGTGGTGGCATAAAACACATTGCTGGTGCTGTAAGTAAGGTTGCCGGCCCAGTTTTTTAATCGTTCGGGTTGCCCGGCCCAACCGCTTAGTGGTGATAATAGTGGTGCTGCCATTAAGGTGCTGCTTAATTGGATAAATGTTTTTCTTTTCATAAATAATTGGTTGAAACAAGGTAGGGTAAAATTTCAGAAACTGAGTGTAAAACTTATGAAGTTTCGTAAGTTTTTTGATGCTGGTAAATGCTGTTCCAAAAAACATTCTGCTAACACGATAACACGGGCCGCTCATAGCCGCGGAGGCTAGTCCTTTTTTGTCTTGATACAAAAAAGGACCAAAAAAGATCAAGACAGAAAAAGCTTCCGCCCGCATGCCATACTCCCGGCCCGCTTTTCTGCCGGGCCTTTGCGCGCTTTTTAGACATTTAAAATTTCCTTTGGCGATAAAAAAAGGCAGTATTAAATTGCATCTATATCCGCAATGTTAATACTGCCTGGTAAAGCCCATCTTTTAAAACAGGGTAGTAGTAAAGCCAATGCTAACAGTGGCCTGGTTATTATTTAGGGGTACATGGTTGTAGTTAAAATCGTTTTTATAGAAAGCAGGTTCAATTATAAGCGCAAAATGAGGTACGATATAATACTCGAACCCGGCCGTCAATTTTAATGACGGACTGTGCAGCGTGACCTGACTGGTTGCATAATCAGGGGCCAAGCCAATAATCCGGTCATAACTTTGGGCTCCTGTTCCGGCCTGCAATAAAATGTAGCTTCCCAACCGGCCAAACTTTTTGCGATAACCCGCGCCAATCGTAAAATCAGCGCGGTGGAATGTGCCATTGGTAACGTTTGTTGGTATATTGGCCAGTGCCGCACTGTATTTTGTGGTAACATTATCATAATTAAAACGATAAAAAAACGGGGTGCCTTCGTTTGGCCGGTATTCCATGGCGGTTGTTATTATGGCACCCGCCTGGTATTCGGTTTGTTTGTTATCGGTTTCGAAGTTAATACCAACGATACCCGGAAAGTAAAATCGCGACGTTATTTGCGATTGGGCAAATATGCAGGCCGGCAACAGCAAAATGGTGCTAACTGCGCAAAATGCTTTCCTGCTTGTCATCGGTTTCATGGTTTATGCTTCGCTTATTTCGCTCCAGTTTTTTGAATGGTATTTTTAAAATGGCAAGGAAACCCGAATCGGGTACAACGTCCATGTGGGTATCTATCCCGAAATTTACTTGGTTTTTCGAGAGTTCCTGGTATGTGCCAAATAAGCGGTCCCAAATACTTAGCACATCACCATAGTTACAATCGGTATAGGGTAATTCATAATGATGGTGTACATGGTGCAGGTTGGGCGTAATAAAAATGGCCCCTACTACAGTGTTTAACCGTCGCGGTAAGCGAAATTCGGTATGAGCCATTATATTAAAAAAAGTTTGAAACACTTGTCGCAGCATCAGCACACTAACAACCGGCCCCAGTAAAAATACCCAAAGCATCAAAAAGCTAACCCGCACCACAGTTTCGCCGGGATGCTCGCGCACGGTAGTTGATATGTCCACCTTCATATCGCTATGGTGTACCAGGTGAAATTTCCATAACATATCTATTTTATGCATCACGCGATGATAGGTGTATTCACCCAAATCGAGCAGCAAAAACAAACTGATATAATATAACCAAACATTATGGCGCCAGGGCACATAATAAATAAGGCCCCAATGGTTGCGGTTAGTCCAGTTTATTATTAAAATAACAAAGGTTGTTAACCCAAGCTGAATGGGGAGTGCTGTTAAAATGAATTTAGCATTTAAAAAAATGTGCTGTCGCTTTTCGGCCGGGGAATGCAAACAAATAAAACGTTCGAGCATCCAAAACATCGTTATTACCGACGCGTAAAAAATAACCTGTACCAAGTCTTCGTGTTGCCTTACAAATAGGTGAACCAACATAATTAAATTAATTAGGGGATACGCGAAATTAAGACCCAATTCTGTGGAGATTATGAAATTGTTATAAAAATGTCACGTAAATATTACGCAGGCATGAATTATGCGTTCACGGCATGCCGCCCCCAAGTGTGCAGTGGAGACAAATAATCAAAAATAATTCGGGAAGTATAACGAGCTATGGATTGACGTAAATCATCGTTGCGAAAATGCTTTCACATCCTCTTCGGTTCCGGTAAAGGCACCCTGGCTTGCTGTTTTCAAACCTGCCATAGCGGCGGCAAATTCGGCGGATTGCTGTATCTGCACGCCTTTTACCCGCTGATACAAATAACCGGCCATGTAGGTGTCGCCGCAACCTGTAGCATCTACAATTACTTCGGGCCGGTACGCCGGGATATTGTAAAATACATTGTCGCTATAAATAATGGAGCCTTTGCTGCCGTTGGTGATCACTACTTCTTTTACCCCCCAATCTGCCAGCATTTTGGCGCCGTCTTTTACTTTGCTATAGCCTGTTAGGGCCAGCATTTCGGCCTCATCGGCTTTTAAGATGTTTATATATTGGAGGGCTTTCTTTTTTTCGGACCAGTCCACCGGGTATACCTTGTTGTTTATCACCTTGCGTAAATAACCTTGCACATCAAGGCCTACTTGTCCTTTTGCAGCTAAGGTTTTAATGAGTTCCACAGATATATCATCCGCCAGCAGCGGCCCGAGGTGGAATATCTTAGCGTCAACATCATCTAATTGTTCCATCGTAAACGCATCGGCAGTTTCCCAAACGTTTTGGGTACGCTGATCCTGGTCCTCGGCGTAAATGTTCTCAAAAAAAACAGTATGGGCGCTGGGTTGTACTTTTACGCCAATGCCCTTATCGCGCAAAGCGGCTACATAAGGCATTTCGGCTTCGGCCAGGGCGGTAACCAACAGGTAATTAACATCAAGCTTACTAACTGCGCAAGAAAAATAAAAGGCAGTGCCGCCAGCCATATAAGCGGTGCTCTTAGTGGTGACTACCTTATCGGATGTGATGTGGCCTATGCAGCAGATATCGTACATGTATTATATTTATCAATTGGGCAAGATAGTAATTTGAACGGTATTTTGATGGGCAGGGGAAATAAACGAACAATACGCCGGCAAACATACATTTTAGAGCAGTTGCCCTCCATAAACAAACAATGTAGGGGCCGCCCTTGTGGCTGCCCTATCGGTGGGCAACACCGCAAACAGGTGAACATTTACCAATATTGTTCGCGCAGTTACCCTCCATAAATAAATAATGTAAGGGCCGCCCTTGTGGCTGCCCTAACGGTGGGCAACACCGCAAACAGGTGAACATTTACCATCGCGCAGTTGCCCTCCATAAACAAACAATGTAGGGGCCGCCCTTGTGGCTGCCCTAACGGTGGGCAACACCGCAAACAGGTGAACATTTACCATCGCGCAGTTGCCTTCCATAAACAAACAATGTAGGAGCCGCCCTTGTGGCTGCCCTATCGGTGGGCAACACCGCAAACAGGTGAACATTTACCGATATTGTTTGCGCGGTTACCCGCCGATAGGGCACCCACCAGGGGTGCCCCTACGCAAAATTTTACCTAAATTTACCCCCATGAAAAATCTGTCGCGCCTGTTTTGTATCGCTATTGTTGGCTGTTTATGTTTAATGCTTGTTTCGGCAAAACCTAACCCACGCAGGATCGCCAAGCCAGGGAAAGATTTGCCTGCCCAACAGCTATTGGTAGTACTAACTGATAATTGGAGCACCTTGCAAGGCAAACTCTATTGTTTCCAAAAACACCAGGGCAAATGGGTTTTAAAATTCAGCAATGCTATTGTGGTAGGCAGCAAGGGTTTGGGCGTAGGCGATGGTATTATACCTTTTACCATTGCAGGCGCTCCGGTAAAAAAAGAAGGCGATATGAAGGCCCCTGCGGGTATTTTCACTATTGGCACCGCGTTTGGTTATGCCGACAAAAAAGACGCAGCCTGGCTAAAAACACCTTATGTAAAAGCCAGCGACACACTTATTTGTGTGGACGATGCCGCATCTTCCAACTATAACAAACTGGTACAAACTGATACCGCCAAA
>JABDBM010000088.1 GCA_013288685.1 Bacteroidota bacterium
CAAATTGAAGGGGATTTTGCCTACGGGTACCTGAAAGGCGAAAACGGCGTACATCGTTTGGTGCGTATTTCACCTTTCGATTCAAACGCAAAGCGCCATACCTCATTTGCTTCTGTGTATGTGTACCCGCTGGTTGACGATACCATTGATATTGAAGTAAAAGACGCCGATATTGAATTTGAAACCTTCCGCTCGGGCGGTGCAGGCGGACAGAACGTAAACAAGGTGGAAACTGCCGTACGTTTATATCACAAACCATCGGGCATTATTATAAAAAACCAGGAATCGCGCTCGCAGTTGCAAAACAAGGAGAACGCCATCAGGTTGTTAAAATCGCAATTATACGAAGCCGAAATGCGCAAGCGCCTTGAAGCCACCAATATGATTGAGGGCAATAAGAAAAAAATTGAATGGGGATCGCAAATACGTAATTATGTATTGCATCCTTATAAATTGGTAAAGGACCTTCGTACCGATCATGAAACTTCAAATGCCGCAGCTGTGTTGGACGGCGATTTGAATGAGTTTTTAAAATCCTATTTAATGGAATTTGGGGGACCGAAAAGTTAAGCTGATTTAAGATTAGTCAACTTTTAAAAAGTTGACTAATCTATTTTTATCCGACAATTCGTTTAATCCAGGTTCAGTTATTAATCGTAAAACCAATCATCGACTAATTTAACTCTCCCAATTTTGTACCGGCGTTTTTTTATATTATTAATTTGACTTACCGGAACCATTACGCGGTACTTTTTAAACGCCGGTGTAGGTTTAATAGTAATGCCATAGTGGTCAATGTCTTTTAAATCATGCAGGTCGGGTCCTGGTATGTATGTCAATTAACACCAACGCCGTATCACCTGATAACAATTCGCTTTCATTATTGGTGCTGCAAACATATAAATCAGCCCAGGGAATGGTTTCACTGCCCGTATTTATTTTGTCGCATGGAAATAGGGCAACTACTCCGGGCCTGTTATATTTAGCATCCTCTAAATTTTTAGTAGCCATTTTCATACTATCCACATTTAAATAAAATAGCTGCAGTTGTGGCTTTTGGATAAAACATTTAAAAATAATTATTCCGAGGCAAGCAAGGCCGGTGGTTGTGATTAGGACGAAGGCTATCCAGTAGTTTTTCATGGGGATGGTTTTGTTTATTAATACAGGGACTGGATAGAAGGTAACCCGGGGCGCGGGTTTCGCGCGGTATAGATTATTCTGCAACAAACAGATGATGCAATTTAATTAACACCAATTTTTTTTACCTTGCGGATATTATAAACCCCCGCTAAAAATGATGAAGAACTTTAGCTTATCCCTGGTTGCCGCCATGACTTTAATATCATTTTCCGCATGCGCACAAGAAAAACCGATGCCGTTATACCCTAACGGTGTTCCTAATTCAAAACCAGCGCCTGGTGCCTATGTAGAAAAAACAGACAGCACTCATTGGATCACCATGGTATCGCAACCCACTCTAACAGCTTATTTCCCTGCAAAGGGCAGTGCAAATGGCACCGCCATTGTGGTTTGTCCGGGTGGTGGTTATGCCGGTTTGGCATCAGCACACGAAGGTTTTGCCATTGCCAGGGAATTCAACAAAATAGGCATTACCGCCTTTGTGTTAAAATACCGCCTGCCCAGCGATGATATTATGGTTGATAAAACCATTGGTCCGCTACAGGATGCTCAACAGGCTATACTTACCGTGCGTAAACATGCTGCCGAATGGGGCATTAATCCCCAAAAAATAGGCATTATAGGCTTTTCGGCGGGCGGGCACCTGGCCTCAACCGAGGGGACGCATTTTGATAAGGTATTGGTTGATGATAAAGAAAACATCAGTGTACGACCCGACTTTATGATGCTGATATACCCGGTAATCAGCTTTGGCCCGATGGCGCATGTGGGGTCCCGCGAAAATTTAATTGGCAAAACACCTTCGTCAGCCTTGCTGGATTTGTATAGCAACGAAAAGCAGGTAACCGCCAACACCCCACCAACGTTTTTAGTACATGCTGCCGATGATGATGTAGTACCTGTTGAAAACAGCGAAATGTTTTTTGATGCCCTGCTGAAAGCAAAAGTAAAGGCCGAGATGCATATTTTTCAGGCGGGCGGGCATGGCTTTGGGCTTAATAACCCCCGCAGTAAAGATAAATGGTTCGATTGGGCTAAAAATTGGCTGGATGAGAATAGATTTCTTGTCCCCTAACCCCTAAGTGATGAGTCCTTTTCGCATGCTGGCTGTTGCCCTTTTATTACCTTGTTTTGCATTAGCACAGCAGAATGCGATGCCGTTATATCCCGGCGCGATACCTGATGCAAAGCCTGTGCCTGCGTATTATATCGAAAAAACCGACAGTTTACTTTCTGTTACCAATGTGAGTATTCCTACGCTTATTCCGTTTTTCCCCGAAAAAGGGACGGCCAATGGCGCCGCGGTTATCATTTTCCCCGGGGGGGCGTACCAGCATTTGGCCATGAATAAAGAAGGCTACAAAGTTGCTCAGGAATTCAATAAAATTGGCGTAACCGCCTTTGTGCTAAAATATCGCCTCCCCAGCGACGATATCATGATTGATAAAACCATTGCCCCTTTACAGGATGCACAGCAGGCGGTACTTACCGTGCGGCAACATGCGATAGAATGGGGCATTAATCCAGCTAAAATAGGCATTATCGGCTTTTCGGCCGGGGGACATCTGGCGTCCACCGAAGGGACACATTTTGACAGGCCGGTAATTGATGATAAAGACCACGTCAGCCTGCGTCCCGATTTTATGATCCTGCTTTACCCGGTAATCAGTTTTGGCCAGTATGCCCATGCCGGGTCACGGGCAAATTTAATTGGCAAAAATCCTACACGCGACTTGCTGGAATTATATAGTAACGAAAAACAAGTATCCTCCGATACCCCTCCTACACTGCTGATACATGCCGCCGATGACGGCTCGGTACCCGTGCAAAACAGCGAGTTATTTTTCGATGCCCTGCGAAAAGCAAAAGTTAAGACCGAAATGCATATTTTTGAGGAAGGCGGCCATGGTTTTGGATTAAACAACCCCAAAAGCAAAAATAAATGGTTCGACTGGGCCATGAATTGGCTGGACGAAAACGGGTTTTTAAATTAACTGACCAATGAAACCGATTGTACTAACAATTATACTGCTAATTGCGGGCTTCAGTTCAAAAGCCCAAACCCTTAACGACTATTTATATAACGCCGTAATAGGAAAAGACACCCTGCAGGTTGAAAAACTATTGGATAGCGGGGGTGATGCCAATTACATAAAGAAGGCCGGCGAAGCCGAGATGCCTTTACTCACCATATCAGTAGTTAATGGTGATTTTACAACCGTAAAATTATTACTAAAGCACCGTGCGGATGCCAACAAAAAAGACTGGTTTAACACAAGCCCCCTGATGTATGCGGCGAAGGCCGGCAATTTAATGGTTATAAAACTACTTTTAAATTACGGCGCCGACATCAATGCGCAGGATGGGCAGGGGAACACCGTACTGTCTGCAGCTAAAGAAGGTAAAAATACCGAAGTAATAACCTTTATTGAGAGTTTACTAAACAAAAAATAACACCATATTCACCCCCCGGGGCGTGGCCAAATACATCCGCATTAACAGATAATCGGGTTTTCGATCCCCCACGAGATTACACATTTTGCGATACTGGTACACGGTAGCCCCCAGGCGGACCATCCATTATAATCAGCAACTCCGTCAATTCAGCCACCTTCTCGGCCGAGCCTAAATTTTCGTAAGCACTAATAAGGTTGCGTAATACCCGTTTAATAATGTCAGCATTGGAACAGGGCTCATAAAAATGCCTGTCGAATTTTAATTTTAGTTGTTTTAAAAACATATCCACGTCGCGGCGGCCAAAAATAAACCCTTTATTAAAAGCATTGATGTAAAATAAAACACCGCCTTCAAATTCGCTTTCGCGCGATTCATCCATATAGGCCAAAATAAAATGTTGTGGCAGGTTTACACCGTAAACGGGTATATCCAGCTTTTGCGCCACGATAGAATAAATAATGGCCAGCGAAATCTGGTTGCCGCGTTTGGTTTCCAATACCTGGCTCAGATAGCTGTTTTGCGGATCGAGGTGATTGCTGGTATTGCCGCTGAAACCATAGATATTATAAAAAACGTGGTTCATCAGTTTGATCTGTTCGGCGGGACTGCCATCGTTAATCATCTGCATCCAAATATCGCGCTTAATGCTTTCAATCTGGTTAATTACCTTTTGCTCGTCAAGGTCGGGATATTGGTAGCGATTAATAATGAGGATACCCTGCAGCAAATCAAAAGCGCCGCCGTGATACCACAATTGCAAATCGTTTTTTACAATGCCGAACTGTATCTCGTGCACCAAATTGGCAATACGTTCTTGTTGTATTGGGTCGAATGCCTGTTCCCAGGCTTGTTCAAGGTATGCTATAGCCTCACTGCCGTACGACAGTAACTTTTGGTGTACATGGTCAAATATCTCCCCGTCCGGATCGTCCAGTAAGCGTATTAATGAGTTTACTTCTGTAGGATTTATCATGTAAGTGGTGCTAAAATACTAAACCTTTATATAATTTTACAGCCATGTTAAATTTAAGGTTCGCTAAGGATTACCTGTGGCATCGTTTTAAAGCAAAAAACAGGCATGGAACGCATTCCCCATTTGTTTACCGGCTGCTTGATGATGTAATTTACGATTTTGGTGCTAAAAAAGAATATGCTGCTATTGAGGCATTACGCAAAAACCTGTTTTTTGACACCCGGATTATAACCGTAACCGATTTGGGTGCCGGATCGCACCTGAATAACAACCGCCAAAAAAAAATCAGCAGTCTGGCCCGCAACGCTTTAAAAACGCCTAAACTTGCTCAATTGTTATACCGGCTGGTTGCCGAACTAAAGCCGTCCAGCATTATTGAACTGGGTACCTGCCTGGGTATCACCACGCTGTATTTGCAAAAAGCGGCGCCACAGGCCAAAGTTTATACACTTGAGGGTTGCCCCGAAACAGCAGCCATAGCATCCGAAACAATAAAAAAAGGTGATGCTGACAATATTGAACTAATAACCGGCAACTTCGACAATACATTGCCGGGTGTTATCAACAATTTACCGCAGCTCGACTTTGTTTTTGTTGACGGCAACCATCAAAAGGAGGCAACATTAAAATATTTTGAATGGTGCCTGCCCAAAGTGCACGAAAAAACGGTGTTAATTTTCGATGATATTTATTGGAGCGAGGGGATGAAAGAGGCCTGGCGCGAGATAAAGGCACATCCAAAAGTAACAGTGACTATCGATTTGTTTTTCATTGGCCTGGTATTTTTTAAAACAGGCCAGGCACGGGAAGATTTTTTGATAAAGTTTTGAGGAAGTCCGGAAAGTCGGAAAAGTCCGGAAGTCCGAAAGAAGCTGCAAGGAAAGTCCGGAAAGTCGGAAAAGTCCGGAAGTCCGAAAGAAGCCGCAAGGAAGTCTTGAGTAACGATAGGTATCGAGGTGGAAAAGTTAGTAAATCCGGGTATACCTGCAGCGTCTTTCCGACTTTACTGACTTTTCGGACTTTACTGACTTTCGGACTCCCCTCAATCCACCATTAACCCCTTTACCTCAAAAGTAACCTTCTGTTTAGGGTTAGTTTTTACCAAATGTTGTTTTTTGCCGTTTACAGTATCGCCTGCAAGGTGTTGCATATCATCGGCTATAAATTGTTTTTGGGCAATGCCATCAATAATTACGGTGCGTCCGGCTAAATCGAGCGGCAACCTTACGTTATAAACTTTGAAATGGGCTGCAATTGTTTTCCCGTTGCCGGCATCAATGGTAAACCAGCCTCCTTTTTGTTGGGTTACTTTAAGTACCTTAGCTTTTAAGGTGATGCTTATCCTTGTTTTTTTGTCCATAAACGCTTCAACCTGGCTGGCTTTAATCATCCCAGTTGTATCGGGCTTTACGCCGTAAACAGCGCCATGGGGCAAGGGTGTATGTTGCAGGTTAAAGCTAAAACCGGTCAAAAGTAATGCTGAAAAAAGGGCCAATGTTTTCATATTATACCAATAACAATAAAATTACGGGCTGGTTTTAAACTAAATGCAGTTTCAGTGCCGTAAAATCATATTTTTGCAGCCGCTACTTTACATTATAAGTACTGCTGTTGTTAATATTTGTTAAAGTTTTTAACATCAGCAATATTAAACTTATAATTGAAGTTGGAATTTTAAAACAACATTTAATATCTGAAATATTAACTTTTACCCTCTTTATTTTTCGCATGAAAATATCCATTATACGTATACTTTCCTTTTCGGTCTTTTTATCTGTTATTTTGCTGGCCGCCGGCTGTAAAAAAAAGCCAGCTGCTGCCGGTAGCACCTTTACGTTGCCAACTGTTACCACCAACAGTATAATCGTTAATTTAACATCAACAACTGCACAAAGCGGTGGTGTAATTACCTCCCCTGCCGATGGGATAACGCTAAACGGCGTTTGCTACAGTTCAACCAATAAAACTCCTACCATTGCAGACAGTAAAACAGTTGATACAGCAGGTACAAACGAGTCGACAACGGTTTTCACCAATTATACCAGTAACCTAACCGGCTTAACCCCAAATACTATTTATTACCTAAGGGCCTATGCCACCAACCCCGTTGGCACCGGTTATGGGGCCGTTGTACAGTTTACAACCAGTCCTGATTTAACATCTCTAACTTCAGTGGTAAGTACATTTGCCGGTAACAGCACAGCCGGCTATACCGAAGGAATTGGTACCGGCGCATCATTTAACAATCCACAGGGGGTGGCTGTTGATGCCAGCAACAATGTTTACGTTGTTGACTCCTATAATAATGTAATCCGCATGATTACGCCCGGGGGCGCAACCAGTACTTTCGCAGGTACGCAGGGGCTTGGCTACACCGATGGCCCGGCTGCAACAGCTTCGTTTTACGCACCAAACAGTGCTACTTTTGATGCTCAGGGCAATTTATACGTTGCTGATTTAGGCAACAATGTTATCCGCAAAATTACACCTGCAGGCATAGTCAGTACTTACGCCGGAGATGGTTCGGCAGGCTACCTTGATGCCACAAAAGCAACATCGGCCAGATTTAATGCGCCAAGTGGCTTGGCTTTTGATGCAACGGGCAATTTGTACGTTGCCGACCGCGGCAACAATATGATTCGTAAAATTACTTCGGCAGGTGTAGTGACTACGCTTGCGGGTAACAAAACAGCGGGTCTTTTGGATGCTACCGGCAACCTCGCTTATTTTAACGATCCAAATTCGGTAGTAGTTGATGCCAGCGGCAATGTTTACGTTGCCGATTTAAGCAATTACGCTATCCGTAAAATTACTTCGGCCGGCGTGGTTACTACTGTTGTTGGCGGGCATACGCAAACAACCCTGGTTAATTTACCGTCCTGTTTAACTATCGATAAAACAGGTAATATCTATATTGCCGACGAAGGCGGCCGCATACTTGAATTTACTACCAACAACTCGTTATATGTATTAGCAGGCGGTTTAAATATTGCCGGTTTTACAAACGGTGCAGGTAACCAGGCTTTATTTAATAAACCTCAAGGCATTGCAGTTGATTCCAACGGTGTAGTATATGTGGCCGATCAGAACAATAATTGCATTCGTACCATTGTGGTTACCAAGGTCCTGTAGCTAAGGTAAAAGCTAAAAGCAGAAAGACCAAAGTAAAGGCTGAAACAGCTTTCCGCTTTGGTCTTTCTGCTTTTAGCTTAAATGTTTTTTAGCTCAGTTCGCCCAGCTTCATCAGCGCATAAAATATCCCGGTGCAATGGAGTGCCTGTGCTATTTTATTATCAGCCAATAGTTGTTTTACCTCCGGGATGGTAAATGTTTCTACAATAATTTCTTCCTGTTCATCCAGGTGCTGGCCCTGTACCTTTTTGCCACCGCGGGCCAAATAGCACCAGGTATGGTTATTTGCGGTTGAGGGGTTGGCAAAAATGGTGCACAACAATTCAAAGTCATCAAACTGATAGCCGGTTTCCTCCAGCAGTTCGCGGCGAAGGGCCTGTTCGGGCAACTCACCATCGTCAATTACGCCCCCCGGAATCTCAAGAGAAACGATACCGGCTGCATGGCGGTATTGATGCACCATTAAAACTTTATTGTCATCAGTAATGGCAACGGCATTTACCCAGTTGCTGTATTCCAAAACATAGTAATCCTCAACAATATGGCCGCCAGGCATTTGGCATCTGTCGGTGCGCAGGGTAGCCCACGGACCCTTATGAATATAATGCGATGAAAGTTTTTTCCAAACGAGGTCTTTGGGGTTCTTTAAATTTTGTTCGTGATTCATAGAGTTTTGTTCATAGTTCGTAGCTGATGCTTTATGGTAAAACAGGGCTAATGTAGGTAATTGCTTCAAATGTTGAATTGGGTGCCTGGTTTTTTTATGTTATCGGTAAATAAACTGCCATCCGGCATGCCATTGCCCTCCTACTGGCAAAAAGTCTCTATTTCGGTGTGATATTTGTGTTAATAAAAATTAACATTAATAATGCAATATAAGGCAATAGTTAAATTTATAAACCAATAATACATTAAACTACTGCATTAGCGCTAATTTTACTCGGCAAGTGTTTGTAAATAGGCCAAACCTGTGGATTTCTGTTTTATATAAATACTTATCTTTACCGCGGATAAAACTCTGCAAAAGTATGAGTTCAAATTTCTATATTCGTTGTTATTGAAAACCCTTTTATTAAACTTTTGAAAATTTAAAATGAGTAAAATTATTGCTTTAGCCAATCAAAAAGGAGGTGTTGGAAAAACAACATCGTCCATTAACCTCGCTGCAAGTTTGGCCGTATTGGAGTTTAGAACATTACTGGTTGATGCCGATCCGCAGGCCAATTCAACATCGGGTATCGGGTTTGATCCGAGGAACATTCAAAACAGTATCTACGAATGTATCATCAATAATATCGATCCGCACGAGGCTATCCAAAAAACGGATACCCCTAACATGGATCTATTGCCTGCGCACATTGACTTAGTAGGTGCCGAAATTGAAATGATAAACCTGGAGGACCGGGAATTTAAAATGAAAGCAGTGTTGAGCCAGTTGAAAGACGAATATGATTTCATTATTATTGACTGTTCGCCATCACTTGGTTTAATCACCATTAACGCTTTAACCGCTGCCGACTCGGTAATTATTCCGGTACAATGCGAGTATTTCGCGTTAGAAGGATTGGGTAAATTATTAAACACGATAAAAATTGTACAGTCGCGGTTGAATCCACAACTGGCTATAGAAGGTATATTATTAACCATGTACGATGTCCGTTTACGTTTATCAAACCAGGTGGTTGAAGAGGTACGGACGCATTTTGAAGATATGGTATTTGACACTATTATACAGCGTAACACGCGTTTAAGCGAAGCGCCAAGTTTTGGCATATCGGTAATTATGCACGATGCCACCAGCAAAGGCGCCATAAACTATTTGAACCTGGCCCGCGAAATTATCCGTAAAAACGGTTTGGTAAGCACCGAAAGCGAGGCCACATCAGCAATAGCATAAAATGAGTATAGAAAAGAGAAAAGCATTAGGGAGAGGATTAAGCGCGCTGCTGAACGATTCGGACAACGTACAACAAAGTAATAACCATAACAACAACAGAACCGCCACTGTTGCGCCTCCGGCAGCGCCTGCGCCCGAAGCCAACAGCGCCGGTTCTGTAAACGAAATAAAATTAAGCGAAATTGAAACCAACCCGTTTCAGCCACGTACTGATTTTGATGAACAGGCGCTGCGGGAATTAGCCGATTCGATAAAGTTACAGGGGCTTATTCAGCCTATTACCGTACGCCGGCTCAACGCCAACAGCTATCAGCTGATATCGGGCGAACGCCGTTTCCGTGCGTCAAAATTAGCCGGATTAACCCAGGTACCTGCTTACGTGCGTACCGCCAACGACCAGCAAATGCTGGAAATGGCGCTTATTGAAAACATCCAGCGCGAAGACCTGAATGCTATTGAGGTAGCATTAAGTTTTCAGCGGATGATTGAGGAATGCAGCTTGCGCCAGGATGAATTAGGCGAGCGGGTAAGTAAAAACCGGTCGACAGTAAGTAACTACCTTCGCCTGTTAAAATTGCCACCTGTTATACAGGCTTCCATACGCGACGGTCAAATTAGTATGGGCCATGCAAAGGCAATGATTACTATTGATGACCCCACCAAACAAATATTTATCTATCAGCATATTATAAAGGAAGGTTTATCCGTTCGTAAAACAGAAGAAATGGTACGCGATTTGCAAAAGCCCCAGGTAAAAAAGGAAGGCAAGCAACCTGAACCCATTTCGTTTCAGTTACAAAAAATACAGGACGACCTGGCATCAAGGTTTAGCACCAGGGTAAGGCTTAAAGTAAGCGACCATGGCCGGGGTACTATCGAAATTCCGTTTTTATCGGATGAAGATTTGACCCGTATACTCGAAATGCTTGACTGGTAAGCCACAACACAGCCCGGTCCATATTTTGGCAGGGCTTTTAATTTGAATATGTATAGATATTTGCTGTTATTTTTATTGTTTTCGGCGATTTGCATTACAGCGAGAGCGCAAAACCCCGATACGTCGGCCGTTGTAAAATCGGGCAATACCCAAAACTTTGATCAAAAAAAACGCGATAGTGTAGAGAATGGATACTCTACGCCCAAGGCAACAAAAAAGAAAGAAAAAGTCTTTCATCCCGATTCAACGCATAGCCCCCACAAGGCGGTTATGCACTCTTTAATGATTCCCGGCTGGGGCCAGGTGTATAATCATCAGTATTTGTTTGTTCCGCCTATTTATGGGGGCCTGGTCACTTTTGTGGTGCTCATCAGGTTCAACAACAAATACTATAAAGAGTTTTTAACTATTTCGCAATACCGCGAGCACGGGGTGATACCAAAAGCCGGCGATCCATATTATACAGAATATAATCAATATAGTCAGCAATCAAACCAGGCCCTTTACGGCGCAACAGATGCTTACCGCCGGGATCGTGACTTATGCTATTTAGGTTTTTTTGGTTTTTGGGGTATAAATGCTGTGCAAGCCTATATTGCGGCCAAGTTTCAGCATAGTTATACTATTGACAATAATCTTTCAATGCGGGTTGGCCCGAGCTTTGACAATCAGCCCGCTTACGCACAAAACTCATTAGGCAGCTATATTCCCGGTATAAAAATTACCCTCGCCATTAAATAACAATAACCAATTAATGCCGTTATTTATTGCTGCGCCAATTTTGTGCTGCAAAAGTTTATGTATAAATATTGGTTACTGTTTTTGGTTTTTACCGGATTATCAATCGCCCTGCAGGCTCAAAATCCGGATACTTCTTTAATAGTAAAGTCAGGCAACGGCGTAAGCATTAATCCTGAAAAAACAAACAGTTTGGACAGTAACTATTTTAGTCCGCAACTAAAAAAGAAAAAGGTAAAAGCTTATCATCCTGACACGGCGCACAGCCCGCGTTCGGCGGCTATCCGTTCGTTAATTATTCCCGGCTGGGGGCAGGTATATAATCATCAATATTTGTATGTGCCGGTTATTTATGGCGGGCTTACTGCTTTAGTAGCTATCAGCAGATGGAATAATAAATATTACAAAGAATTTTTGCAATTGTCGCTCTACAAACGCAATGGCGTTGTACCCAGACCCGGAGCGCCTTATTATAAAGAATACTATGATTATTCGGTGCCAACAAACCCTGGTATTTATAACGCTAAAGATGCCTATCTCCGCGACCGTGATTTGTGTTACCTGGGTGTCGTCGGTCTTTGGGGTGTAAATGTTATACAGGCCTATGTCGCTGCAAAATTTCAGCATAGTTATAGTATCGACGATAAAATGACCATAAAGGCAGGCCCGGCTTTTATTAACCAGCCACTTTTTGCGGAAAATACTTTGGGTGACTATATTCCGGGTATAAAAATTACCTTTGCAATTAAATAAGTGTGTTTTGTTTTCTTACCACAAAGAACACAAAGAGAAAAGCACAAAGGGCACAAAGTCTATTTTTTCTTCTTAGTGTCCTTTGTGAAACCCTTGGTGTACTTAGTGTTAAATTAACAAACTGCAATGCGCACAGTGGTTAAACTTTACCGCAAGAATATATAAAATATGAAAATTGCATTACTGGGTTATGGAAAAATGGGCAAAATAATTGAGCAAATTGCCCTCGACCGCAAACACGAAATTGTGCTGAAAATTGATTACGATAATCAACACGAACTTACGCCCGAAAACCTGCAAAAGGCTGATGTAGCCATTGAGTTTAGCACCCCGGCTACGGTGCTGGGTAATATTGCCCAGTGTTTTAGCGTCGGCGTACCCATAGTGGTAGGCACAACCGGCTGGTACGACGAATTTAAGCAGGTTAAGCAACAATGCCTTGATGGCAACCATTCGTTTATTTATGCATCAAACTTTAGCATAGGGGTAAATATATTTTTTCATGTAAACAAACTGCTGGCAAAGGTGATGAATAACTATCCGTATTACGAAGTACAGGTAGAAGAGATACATCATACCCAGAAACTGGATGCGCCGAGTGGCACCGCTATTACCATTGCCGAAGGAATTATTGAAAACTTTACCGAAAAAAAGGAATGGGTAAACGTACTGGCAGATAACGGCGAAGAAACTTTAGATGATACGATAAAAAATGATCAGCTATTAATAGAGTCGCTGCGGATTGAAAATGTACCCGGTACGCACACCGTTATTTACGATTCGGAAGTTGATTCCATTGAGTTTAAACACACCGCCCATAACCGTAACGGCTTTGCGCTGGGTGCCGTAACAGCTGCTGAATGGGTGGCTGACAAAAAAGGATTTTATTCGGTACAGGATATGTTTAACTTTTAAAAAAGAAGCAAGACGACAAGAGGAAAGAAGCAAGAGCCGAAGATTTTCTTGATTCTTCCCTCCTGGTTCTTGATGCTAAACGTCGTGATTCTTACTGTCCTGATTCTTGCTTCTCACATTCTCTTATTAAAAAAATTATTCCCAATATTGCAAACATGAACTGGAAATTCTGGACTAAGAAAAAAAATAATCCTGCAAAGAAGAAAAAGAGCGCTACCCGCGAATGGGTTGATGCCATTGTTTTTGCGGTAATTGCCGCAACGTTGATACGTACTTTTTTTATTGAAGCTTACGTAATACCAACCCCATCGATGGAACGATCATTACTGGTTGGCGATTTTTTATTTGTAAGTAAAGTAAATTACGGCGCACGCACGCCGATGACACCCATCGCATTCCCCTTTGCGCATCATACCATGCCGCTGATAGGCACCAAAGCTTATTTTGATGGTTGGGAGCTGCCCTACTACAGGCTGCCCGGATTAAGTGATGTAAAAAAAGGTGATGTGGTAGTATTTAACTACCCTTACGATACTATTAACAATCGCCCTGTTGATAAACGCGAAAATTACATTAAGCGCTGCCAGGGTGCGCCGGGCGATACCCTGAGTGTGGTTGAGGGGCAGGTATTTGTAAACCGTAAAGCTATGCCGAACCCGCCGGGCGAGCAGATGGAATACAAAATTACAACCGCCGGCGACATTAATCCGCAAGTTTATAATGATTTGAATATCACGCTTTACGAAGGCCATCAGTTGCCTGCGATGACAGAGGACGCGGCCAAAACTTTAAAAAGTTACACAACCGTTAAATCTATTGAACCTGACCTGGCGCCAAAGGGCACAACTCCGGGGTCAGTTTTTCCATCGTATTTTCCGATGCATGTTTTATCGAAAAGTATGATACCTGATTATAAATGGACCCCGGATAATTTCGGCCCAATCATTGTCCCCAAAAAGGGATGGACAGTAAAATTAGACAGTATGACTTTTCCGCTTTACGAGCGCGCTATCGAAATTTACGAACACAACACCGTGCAGCTTAGCGGCAAAGATATTTTAATAAACGGCAAAAAAACCGACAGCTATACCTTTAAAATGAATTATTACTGGATGATGGGCGATAACCGCCACGACAGTGAGGATTCGCGCTTTTGGGGATTTGTGCCCGAGGATCACATAGTGGGCAAGGCCCTGTTCATTTGGATGAGCTGGGATGACAATGCCTCTTTCTTTAGCAAAATACGCTGGAGCAGGCTGTTTAGAGGGATTCATTAATTGGAGATTACACCGATTTTAAAAGTGATTATAGTGATTTTAAGAAGTGTAAAATAAAAATAACAGTTTACCCCTGATGACCTATACTATTGCTGCCCTGCTGTTAATTTCAGGTTTAACAGGCTGCTGGAAATTATTTGAAAAGGCGGGCCGCAAGGGTTGGGAAGCGTTGATTCCGGTTTATAACTTTTATGTGATGCTAAGGCTAAGCGCCCGGCCTGTTTGGTGGCTGATATGGTTGTTTATACCTGGTTTAAATGTTATTGCCGCTATTATTATTTATGTCGACTTTATTAAATCGTACGGAAAATTTTCGGCCGCCAACCAGGCGGCCGCTTTATTTTTAGGCTTTATTTATTTGCCTAAATGGGGGTTTGATAAAACTACGCGCTACCTTGCCCCTTATGGCACCAACGAATTCAGGGAGAAATACCAAAGCCATATAAAAAGATCGCCCGTAAGGGAATGGGGCGAGGCCATCCTGTTTGCCGCTATTGCAGCTACGCTGATCCGCACCTTTTTTATTGAGGGTTATGTAATCCCCAGCGGATCGATGGAAAGCTCGCTGCTAACCGGCGATTACATATTTGTAAGCAAAATACATTATGGCGCCCGTACACCTATTACCCCTGTTTCATTTCCGTTTGCCCATAATACGTTGCCGAAGTTTAATGTTGTTTCGTATTGGCGCGGCCTGCAGCTACCCTATTTTCGCCTGCCAGGTTTAACTACTGTAAAACGGGGGGATGTAGTAGTTTTTAATTACCCGATGGACGCCGATTCGCCATTATACCGCCCGGTTGATAAACGCGAAAATTTTATAAAACGCTGCCAGGGCATACCCGGCGACACCATTGCCATGATTGGCGCGCAAGTATATGTTAACGGGCACATGGCCGCCAATCCGCCAATGGGGCAGCAATCGTATATTGTTCGCACTAACGGCAATGATATTAAACTGGACCTGATAAACGAATTACATATTGAAGGAGGGCGGCCATTAAACAACAACCGTTATGAAATGTTAATGACGCGGGCATCTGCCGAAAGGCTAAAATCTACTCCAAATATCATATCGGTTGAGGAACAAATTGAGCCCCGAGGAGTTGCCGACCCTGGCGACCAGGTTTTTCCATTAAAACATCCTTCGCGCGCGCTGCTTGGTACAACGCTTTTTCATTATAAATGGAATGTCGACAATTTTGGCCCGCTCATCATCCCCAAACGCGGCTTAACCGTGAAGCTGGATAGTTTAACCTTGCCCATTTATGAACGGGCTATTGAAGTTTATGAGCATAATAAAGTGCAGGTAATAGGTAAGGATCTTTTAATTAATGATAAAAAAGCAACCAGCTACACGTTTAAGTTAGATTATTACTGGATGATGGGCGATAACCGTCACAACAGCGAAGATTCGCGCTACTGGGGCTTCGTACCCGAAGATCATATTGAAGGAAAAGCCGTTTGTGTTTGGATGAGTACGGATAGTACGGCATCATTTATGAGACAAACCAGGTGGAGCAGGATTTTTAAGATAATTCATTAACCAACCTCCCAAAGCGTCATTGCGAGGCACGAAGCAACCTCTGACCTTTGCCTCGCCAATTTGTATGGCTTAAATGTATAGTCCAGAGGTTGCTTCGTCGTTCCTCCTCGCAATGACGAGTGGGATTACAGCTTCTCTATTTTAAACTTCTCCGCCAAACCATTCAAATCATTTACCACCGCCTCAATCAAGGGTATACCATTCACTTTCCTATCCAGCTGGGCCTCTAATTCCGGTTCACCGGGAATGATTACTTTTTGGTTGGGGTCAACTGTCGAAGCTGATTTAAACCGCTCAATCCAATTATCCAAATGCGCCTTAAACTCATCAACCGGGCGAAAACCATCCACACGCATGGCGCCTACAAAATGGCCTATACCCAGGCCTACCGGATCGGACGGAGGTTCTAAAAACGAAACAAAAGGGGGCACCCATGGACCGTAGTTGGCGCCTGATAAAACTGCGGAAAGGATATCAACTGTGGCGCTTAATCCAAAACCTTTGTGGCTGCCATGTTCCCTGTCGCTGCCCAGAGGCAATAGCGATCCGCCTCTCTTGAGGGCATGTGGGTCGGTAGTAAAATTGCCTTCTGCATCTTGTATCCAGCCTTCAGGCACTTGCTTACCCAGGCGCTGGGCAATTTCCAACTTGCCGTTGGCCGCTGCCGAGGTGGCCATATCCACCACCACCGGCGGGTATTTCCCTGCAGGGAATGCATAACACATCGGGTTGGTACCTAACAGTCGCTCGTTGGAGAAAGTGGGGGCCACCAGGGGACTTGCATTAGTCATGGCAAAGCCGATCATATCTTTTTCTACCGCCATCAGCGTGTGATAGCCCGCAATACCAAAATGGTTGGAGTTACGCACCGATACCCATCCCGAGCCATATTGCTGCGCCTTTTCAATTGCCAAACGCATAGCAAAGGGGGCTACGACCAGGCCAAGGCCTGCATCGCCGTCAACCGTAGCTGTAGTAGGCGTTTGGTGTACGATGGTGATATTGGGTGTTGCGTTGATCCGTTTCTTCTCCCACAAGCGCACGTAGCCAACCAAACGGGCCACGCCATGCGAATCGATACCACGAAGATCGGACAATAGTAAAACATCTGCCGCAAGGGCTGCATGTTCAATGCTGCATCCCATGGCAAGGAAGATGTTTTGGGTGAAAGTGCGGAGGGCGGATTCGGAAATTAGCATGTGGACAAATATAGAGAACAATATAAAATAACCCTTTGTCATTCTTGAGCGTAAGCGAAGAATCTTCTACGATATGCTTAATGAACTACGCAGGCTCGCTAATGCATGACGTACAATATGGCGCAGAAGATCCTTCGCTGCGCTCAGGATGACAAAAATGGAATCAGTTAAGTATCCAGCCTCTTCAATATTTCCAGCCCAACATCCCATTTACCATATCCCGAATCTACATTAATGTGTCCTGCTTCGCCAACGTTTATTAATTCGCTACCCCAACTACGCGCAAATAGTTCGGCGCGGTCAAGGGTTACATAAAAATCATTGGTGCTGGCAACGGTTATGGTTTTAAAAGGGAGTTTATTCAGCACCATTGGTGTAAAGCCTTTCGTTCCGGGCGGATAGCTATCGGCTTCGGTATCGGCTGGCGCAACCAGCAGGGCAGCTTTGATAGGTACCTTATATTTTTGCGCCCAGTAGGCCATCGTGTTGCAAGCCAGGCTATGACAAATCAATATCACATCGGCGGGTTTGTGTTTTTTTACTTCGTTGTTGATGTTTTCAACCCAATCAGCACAAACAGGTGTTTCCCAGTCGTTTTGCTCAACACGGGCAAAGTTAAATTGCTTTTCCCATAAGGTTTGCCAATGCTGCGGGCCCGAACCGCCCAACCCGGGAATGATGATGATGGTGGTGTTAAATTGCATAGGGTCTGAACCGGAATTTACAGAATTTATGAATTTACAGAATTAAAATATTTGCAGATTTTATTCGGATAAAATAGTAAACTTAAAATCCAGCGGTTCAAAGTTTTTTATCAGCTCATCAATAAAGCTTTGTCCCCATTTAACATAGAAGAGGCCGAAGTTTTCGGTGCGTTCCTGTAAACTATCTTTTGGGAAAAGATCGCTTTTAATATGTTCCACCTGCTCCAACCGGGTATGGTAATTTTTCTTTTCGGCTTTTATCAGTTTCTTTTCCAGGTTATCTACAGCATGTTTAAGTCGTGCCTGTACCGCATCGGCCGATGGGGCAAGCGTGCTGTCGATTTTGTAGGCACGCAACTTAATTTTTTCAAAAATGCCGGATAGCTCGCGCCATTCGCCGGTAAGGTTTAAAACGTGCTTACTGTGTTTTGTGGTCCAGTCGTTTTTAATTTGATCGGTGGTTTTAAACAGATCGGCGGGGCACAAATCCATTTTCGCTATTTTTGATGCTGTCTCCTTGCCGATAACCAGGCCCGAATTACGCAGGATGAGGATAGGGAAATCGACTTTGTAATGATCGAAATTTGATTTCAGCTCCAGCCAGTAAACTACCTCGGCCCCGCCGCCTATGTAGGCTATGTTAGGCAAGATAAATTCCTGGTATAGCGGCCGCATTACCACATTAGGGCTAAACCTTTCGGGATATTGGGCAATTTCCTGTTTTAATTCCGTTTCCGAAAAACTGATCTCGCTGTTTAGTACTTTATAAACATCATGCTCAAACACAATCCGTTCGCGCAGGCCATCCAGCAAGTAAAAGAAATTGATTTCACGGGGGTTAACCTGTATATGTACGCCCAGTTCCTCCAACTGTTTATTGGTAGCGCTGATATGTTTAAAGCTGCTTTGCTTAATAATATCCTGCTCAATTATAGGCGCAAAATGCTCTTTAAACCGGTGATCATCGGCATCAATAATTACTAAACCGTACTGACCAAATAAAGCATTAACCAAATAGCGGGTAGCATCGGCCAGTTTATCAAATTTAGTGTAAGCGGTTTCCACTATTTCGGCCAGCTCCCCGGCATGTTTTTCAATGCCCAATGCGCCTTTGTACTGGTTTAAAGCCTGGCGCATGGTTTCGGGGTTGATGCGCCCGGTTGCGCCTGATGCTTCGTACCACCAATGCACCTTTTTGCCCCCAATATTGGTATAGTTGATCTCGGCAAAATCATGATCTTCGGATGCCATCCAGTAAACCGGCACAAAATTTTTATCGGGGAAAGCTTCTTTTAGCTGCCGGGCTAATTTAATAGCGGTTACTATTTTAAAGATGAAATATAATGGCCCGGCAAAGATGTTTAATTGGTGACCAGTGGTTACGGTGTAGGTGTTTTCGGATTTTAACCCCCTAACCCCCTGAAGGGGGAATTCGATGCTGCCGGCATAATCTTCCAATTGGGCGTATTGATCCAACAAGACTTCTACTAAGACATCGCGGTTGGCAATTACTTTTTTATTTTTTAGCAAATGAGCGAACCCATTAATATCCGGACGGTGGCTATAAAATGGCCGTAGCGTTGGCTGGTCTTCCAGGTAATCGATAACTGTGGGAGAGAATGATCCCGTGTCTTTATAGTTTATACAGGCTGAGTCCATTTTATTTCGGAGTTTGTCCTATAAACTTCCTTTTTGTCATCCTGAGCGCAGTGAAGGATCTTCTGTAACATACATAGCGGACATCACATGTTAACTATTGCAGGGCGCAGAAAATCCTTCGCTGCGCTCAGGATGACAAAGGTTATTTATATACTGACGTCGAATTTAGATTTTAAATTCTTAAATCACAGATTCACCAGCCAAAAACACATTATTTTACAATATGTCCATAAAGATCAAAGTCTTCTGCCGTATCAACCTGCACATTTACAAAGCTGCCGATGGTGGCATAATCCTTTTTGGCATCAATTAATACTTCGTTATCTACCTCGGGCGAATCAAATTCGGTACGGCCTACGAAATAAGCGCCATCCTTTTTATCCACTAATACTTTGTAGGTATGGCCAATTTTCTCCTGGTTTTTATCGAACGAAATGCCCTGCTGTATCTCCATTATGGCATCGGCACGTTGTTGTTTTACCTCTTCTGGGACATCGTCAACTAAAGAATGTGCATGCGTCTTTTCTTCGTGCGAATAGGTGAAACAGCCCAAACGATCGAAT
>JABDBM010000089.1 GCA_013288685.1 Bacteroidota bacterium
TGGTACACAGTCGCACCAGTTTCCGGCATCACCGGTTCCTGTGGTTTGCGATATGTCGTCAGATATTTTCAGCCGCAAAGTTAATGCTGCCGATTTTGGTTTGATATACGCGGGAGCTCAAAAAAACATGGGCCCTGCAGGTGTTACGCTTGTAATTGTAAAAGATGACATTTTAGGCAAAAGCGGTCGTAAAATACCTGCTATGTTTAACTATCAAACACAGATAGAAGGCGGATCGATGTACAATACCCCACCTGTATTTGCTATCTACGTTTCAATGCTTACGCTTAACTGGTTAAAATCAAAAGGCGGCGTAGCGGCTATCGAAAAGGAAAACGATGCCAAAGCGCGCGTACTGTACGAAGAAATTGACCGTAATCCGTTATTCAAAGGCGTTTGCGCAGTAGAAGACCGTTCGCACATGAACGTTTGCTTCGTTACCGAAAACCCGGAACATGAAAAACCATTCCTGAAACTTTGCGATCAAAAAGATATCGTAGGCATAAAAGGCCACCGCAGCGTAGGTGGTTTCAGAGCTTCTATCTATAACGCACTAACGATCAACAGTGTTTACGTACTGATTGACGCCATGCAGGAATTTGCGGAAAAAAATAAATAAAGTGATTAGAGGTTAGCGTTTGGAGATTAGTTATAATCTGCAAACCCTAACCTCTGATGAATAATAAATATGTGATTGGAGTTTAAAGATTGAAGATCGGCTATGATCGGCAGCTTCTAACCTCTAATCTCCAACCTCTAATCTCTTTTTATAAACCATGATCAAAATATTAGCTAACGATGGCATCGATCCGATAGGCAAAAAAATGCTGGAAGATGCCGGTTTTGTGGTAGATACCAATAACATACCACAGGATGAATTGCCTGTTAAATTGCAGGCTTATGATGCCATTACGGTACGCAGTGCAACCAAAGTACGCAAAGCGTTAATTGACGCTTGTCCAAACTTAAAACTCATTGGTCGTGGTGGGGTAGGGGTTGATAATATTGACGTGGATTACGGCAAAGAAAAAGGCATAGGCGTGTACAACACCCCCGCATCATCTTCCTTATCTGTTGCCGAATTGGTATTCGCCCAGTTATTTGGCGGCGTGCGCTTTTTGCACGATAGCAACCGTAAAATGCCGGTTGAAGGCAATACTAAATTCAATGACCTTAAAAAGGCTTACGCCAAAGGTATTGAGTTACGTGGCAAAACTTTAGGTATTGTTGGTTTTAGCCGCATTGGCCGCGAGGTGGCAAAAATTGCCATCGGCGTGGGTATGGATGTTTTGGCTTATGATCTGTTCCCTTTCAATCCCGAACTGGAATTGGTTTTAGGCGGCGGCATTAAAGTAACTGCAGCAGTAAAAACAGCAAGCTTAGATGAAATTATCAAAACTGCTGATTTTATTACCCTTCATACTCCATTTGTTGATAAAGCACTTATCGGCGCAGCCGAGCTTGATCAGATGAAAAAAGGTGTTGGCCTGGTAAACATCTCACGCGGTGGATTAATTGACGAGTTGGCTTTAATTGCGGCTTTAGATAGTGGCAAAGTATCTTTTGCAGCCCTGGATGTGTTCGACAATGAGCCAACCCCGCGCGAAGAAATTATCAAACACCCAAAAATATCATTAACCCCGCATATCGGCGCTGCCACCAACGAAGCGCAGGAGCGTATCGGCGTGGAACTGGCGAGCTTGATTATCGGGCACTTTAAAAAGTAACACACTAATTTTCACGAATTAGGACGAATGGACACGAATTGATTAATTTCAATTCGTGTTTTTTTATTTAATTGTCGCAGATTACCTTTGTAATTATGAATGATCAACCATTTGGGAAAATTGCAAAACCTGCGCAGCGTGCTTTAGCAAATGCGGGAATTAAAACTTTAGAACAACTAACCGAATGGTGTGAAAGCGATTTGATGAAATTACATGGCATTGGTAAAAATGGCTTGTTAGTACTCAAAAGCGCCATGACAGAAAAAGGGATTGTTTTTAAATTTAACGGTTAAATCTCATAGCTTACTGCTTTCTCGGGTATCGTCACAGCATATCCCTCCTCAACCAAAGCATCCGATAACGCCTGCATACTTCCAACCTCCCCATGCACCAGGAAAATGTTTTTTAGTTTCGCTTTATCCAGTTCCCTAACTGTATTCACCAAATCTGCATGATCGCCGTGGGCGCTCAATACATCGGTTTGTTTAATGGTGGCATATACAGACAGGTCACGGTCTTTAATGTGAACAATAGGGTCGCCACGCAATAAACGGTGTCCTAAGGTGCCTTTGGCGCAATAACCTATAAACAATATAGTGCAATAGTAATTCTGGATATTATAAAACAAGTGGTCCTGTATCCGGCCGCCGTCCAGCATACCGGCCGATGAAATGATAACACAGGGTTCAAAGTAGTTACTCACTTGCCGGCTGTCTTTCAGGTTTTCTACATAAGTTAAGTTATCAAACTCAAATTCATCGCCCCGGCGGTTGTAAAAATCCTGTGCCTCCTGGTTTACCAAGTAATGATATTTTCTAAAAACCTCTGTCGACCGGTTAGCCAGCGGACTATCCACAAAAACCTTCACCGCAGGCAGTAACCCGCTGCTGAATATTTTATTAAGCGAATAAACCAGCGATTGCGTGCGACCTATACTAAAGGCCGGGATAATTAAACGGCCCTGTTCTTTAATACAAGCCTTTTCAATGGTTTCAACCAGTGTTTGCTCCACGGTTTTATCATTGGTATGGTAACGGCCCCCGTAAGTGGCTTCAGTAACTAAATAATCAACTGGCGGCAATGCTTGTGGATCGTCAAGTACAGGGTAGTTTTTGCGACCCACATCACCTGTAAAGGCAATAGATTTTTCAACACCGCCATCATTTATTTTTAATATGGCAGCGCCTGCGCCCAATAAATGACCTACAGGGATAAAAGTAAGTTCAACATCGCCGTTTATGCGGAATGGCCTATTAAAACCAATGGTTACAAAACGGTCAACGGTGTCCATTACATGTTTTTGCAGGTACAACGGCTGGGCACCCGTATTGAATTTGCCTTTACGCCGCTTGCGGCCTTTATCGGCCTTGCGCATAAATATGTTTACAGAATCGAGTAGTAATAGTTCAGTCAAATCCGCGGTAGGAGGGGTACATAAAATCTGTCCCTCATAACCCAAACGCACCAACGTAGGTAAGTTTCCCGAATGATCGATATGGGCGTGGGTTAATATCACCACATCTATCTCGGCAGGATTAAAAGGGAAATTCTCGTTCGATTGTATGCTCCGATCCTTCTCGTAATCAAGTCCGCAGTCAATTAATATTTTATATCGGCCAATCTCCAGCAAATGCATGCTGCCCGTTACTTGCCGGGCCGCCCCGTGTATGGTTAGTTTCATGTTTTTCTTATTGCAAACTTATTATTATTGTTGCAAGTTTCTGTACCGGAAACTATTTTTGGGCAAAGTTTTTGCGTATAGTGAAACTGATTTGATAATTATTGATAAATTAATTAAACTACATTTACAAAAAGACAAATAACCATGATTAGTCAGGTAGGTATTGATATTGAAACGGTAGATGGGCCGGTGCGCATAACCATCACCCCAGTTAACCAGCCTTTGCCTGGTGGTGTTTTTTACTCAACCGGTGTTTATAAGCTTCACGATGGTCCGGTTGGTATGGGGAATATAATTTTCGAGGAAGATATGAGCGACTGGAGATATGATGGTATTGGCGAACTGACGTATGATGAGGCTGCCGTAGTAGCCGAGTTTATAAAAAATTACAAAGATCCCGAAGGGGCTGACCCAAATTTGTTGCAGTAACCTATTGACGCATCAGATTTGACAACTTTTTTAAAGCTGTCAAATCTACCCGTGCCGTTAACAAGAATAATTTTAAAAAATAGGAATTATAGGATTAGTGTTTAATTTTAACCACCAAATTACGGCCAACTATAATTACCGCTCATGTTAAAAAAGACCATTTTTATATTACTTCTTCTTTTATCCTGTCGTCCAATTTTTGCGCAAAATAGCGAAACTGTTTTGTTCGACGATAGCTGGTCGTTTTTTAAAGGCGGAGCTCTCGGTGCCGAACACGCCAATTTTGACGATTCCAAATGGCAAAAAGTTGATTTGCCGCACGATTGGAGCATTGAAGATTTGCCTGGAACTAAATCGCCATTCAGTCCGGCAGCCATTAGCCAGGTAGGCGGGGGCTTCACCACCGGCGGTACAGGCTGGTATCGTAAAACATTTACCCTTCCCGAATCAAAAAAAGGCAAGCGCGTTATTGTACAGTTTGATGGTGTTTATATGAACTCAACTGTATTTGTTAATGGGCAAAACATAGGTACGCATCCGTATGGCTATACCAGTTTTTGGTTTGATATAACAGATAAAATAAAATTTGGTGAAAAAAACATTCTCGCTGTTGAAGTAAAAAACGAAGGCCAAAACAGCCGCTGGTATTCCGGTTCCGGCATTTACCGGCATGTATGGCTAAAAACGGAAGACCCCGTACATATTGCACAATGGAGCACGTACATTACAACCCCCGATGTTAACGCGGTATCGGCTAAAGTAACTATTAAAAATAAGGTTTTAAACCAAAGCGATAAAGATGTAGCTGTACGGTATGTTACCCATATCTTAAACCAGGCCAATACCGAGGTTGCTGTTAATTTGAAAGATCAGTCCATAAAAGCCGGCGCATCTTGCGATTTTAGCCACAATGCAACAGTAGCGAACCCTGCATTATGGAGTTGCGAAACGCCAGTATTATATACCCTGGTGACCGAACTCTATTACAACGGAAATTTGGCACAGCGCGAGAAAACAACTTTCGGCATTCGTAAAATTACTTTCGATGTTCAAAATGGATTTCAACTGAACGGTAAAACCGTAAAACTAAAAGGCGGCTGTTTTCATAACGATAACGGTCCGCTGGGTTCAAAAGCCTATGACCGCGCCGAAGAACGCAAAGTGGAATTATTAAAAGCCAGTGGTTATAATGCCATCAGGTGCTCACATAACCCACCAAGTCCCGCGTTTTTAGCGGCCTGCGACCGTTTGGGAATGCTGGTGATTGATGAAGCGTTTGATTGCTGGAAATACGGCAAAAACCCTTATGATTACCACTTGTTTTTTAATGATTGGTGGAAGAAAGACATTGAAAGCATGGTGCTACGCGACGAAAACCATCCCAGCGTAATTATGTGGAGCATCGGAAACGAGATTCCCGAAAAGGGAACCCCCGAAGGTGCCGATGAAGCTAAAATGCTGGCGAAATATGTGCGCGACCTTGATCCCACAAGGGCAGTCACCTCAGCAGTTAATGATTTGAAGCCCGATAAGGATGCCTATTTTTCGGCCCTTGATGTAAGCGGGTACAACTATGAATTTGGCGGCGGTAATGAGCGCGCCAGCACGTTTGAATATGACCACGCCCGCATACCTAACCGCGTAATGGTAGGTACAGAATCGTACCCCCTGGAAGCTTTTGGCACCTGGATGGAAGTACTTGACCACCCTTACGTTATAGGCGATTTTGTATGGACGGCCTACGATTATATTGGTGAGGCAAGCATAGGCTGGTTAGGCTATTGGCAGGATGCCAGCTTTTACCCATGGAGTTTGGCCTATTGTGGCGATATTGATATTTGCGGGTGGAAACGCCCGCAATCGTATTATCGTGATGCCTTATGGAAGGCAGATCAGCTTTCGATATTTGTCCGGTCACCAAAACCATCGTTTCGTGTAAATCCATTAATTGAAGCCTGGTCGAAATGGAACTGGGTGGATGACGTGGCCGATTGGAATTGGAAAGGCTATGAAAATAAACCGATAACTGTAAATGTATATTCATCGTGCCAGCAGGTGGAATTGTTTTTAAACGGTAAATCCTTAGGTAAGAAAACAACGGACCGTTCTACTAAATTTATAGCTTCGTGGGATGTGCCTTACCAGGCCGGTGATTTAGTGGCCGTAGGTTACGATGGCGATAAAAAAGTAAATACAGCGACCTTAAGCACTGTGGGTGCGCCGGTAAATATGAAAATAACGGCAGATAAAACACAGCTATTTCCGGTAGACCAAGACCTGAGTTATGTGACTGTTGAGCTGGTGGACTCTAAAGGAAATGTAAATCCGCGTGCCGAAAACCTGGTTCATTTTACTATTGACGGACCTGGCGAAATAGTAGGCGTTGGCAATAGCAACCCAACCAGTGTGGAAAGTTATCAATTGCCACAACGTAAGGCCTGGCGTGGTAAATGTTTGGTAATCATCAAGTCGAAAAATCATGAACGGGGAATAATTACGCTACATGTATCTTCCGATAAACTCCCGTCTAAAACTATAAAGATCAAATCAGAGCTTACCGGAAAAATAACAAATTATCCTATTTACATCAATTAAACAACTAATAACATGGAAGAAATAGAAAACTTTGCAGAAAATATTCACGAACAAAGCAATGAGCATGCCCACCATATCCTTCACGGCGAAAAAGAACATGAGCATAAAGAGAAATGGGTATTATACGTGGCGCTTACAACGGCGGTAATTGCAGTACTTGCAGCCATAACCGGTCTTTTGGCCGGTGATCATGCGGATGAAGCAATGATTGCCCAAATTAAGTCGTCCGATTCATGGGCGTTTTACCAGGCGAAAGGCATCAAATCGGATGTGTTGGCATCAAGCAATAATTTACTGGTTGCCATGGGTAAACTTGCAAATGAAAAAGATGCAGAGAAAGTAAAAGAGAATAAAGCGGAGCAAGCCAAAATTATGGCAGAAGCCAAAGACTTTGCAAAAGAATCGGAAATGCACGCCGCGAAGCACAAGGTTTTAGCTCGCGGGGTAACGTTGTTTCAGATTGCAATTGCCATTGGCGCCATTTCCATTATCACTAAACGGAAAATATTGTGGGTGGCCAGCATGGGGTTTGCTTTTGCCGGTATTTTCTTTCTATTACAGGGGACGGTGTTTTAAGGACTCTTAACTACAACTACACTGGCATGACGTTTCACGGAGATGCGCGAATTTTGCCTATAGTGAGCCGATTAAACAGCCAACTTATTTTACCTTATCTTTGCACGCGCGCAAAAAACATCTTTGCGCACACGCAAACCATCAATGATAAAACAGGCGCTCGACAACCTCAAAATAAACGAACTGAACCAAATGCAGCAAGCAGCCCTTAGTGCTGCAAAAAAAGGTGATATGATATTGCTTTCACCCACTGGTTCGGGTAAAACATTGGGGTTTTTATTGCCGCTATTATCCTTGCTGGATGCAAAAATTCCCACCGTTCAGGCTTTAATTTTAGTACCATCACGGGAATTAGCATTGCAGATTGAGCAGGTTTTTAAAGCCATTGGCAGCGGGTTTAAAGTGAATTGCTGTTATGGAGGTCATCCTGTAAAAATTGAGCGCAACAACCTGTCGCAACCGCCTGCGTTGTTAATTGGAACTCCTGGCCGAATAGCACATCACCTGCGTCGTGATAGTTTTGCTACCGAAACTATTTATACCTTAATACTGGATGAGTTTGATAAGGCGCTGGAATTTGGTTTCCAGGAGGATATGACTTATATCATCAGGCAATTGCCCAACTTAAAAAAACGGATTCTTACTTCGGCTACTAAAATGGCCGAAATACCTTCGTTCACAGGTATCCGCAATCCAACAGAAGTTGATTTCCTGCAGAACCAAACCAACGCGCCTGACCTTAAATTGAAAGCGGTAATATCACCCGCGGCCGATAAATTGGATACACTGTTTGCCCTCATCTGCAAAATAGGGGATAAGGCTACATTAATTTTCTGTAATCACAGGGAGGCAGTGGAGCGCATCAGCGATTTGCTTTGGGACAGAGGCTTGATACACGATATCTTTCACGGCGGCATGGAACAGGAAGACAGGGAGCGGGCGTTACTAAAATTCAGGAACGGCAGTCACAGGTTGTTAATAACTACCGATTTGGCTTCACGCGGTTTGGATATCCCCGAAATTGAATACGTGGTACATTACCAATTGCCACATAACGAAGAAGCTTTTTTGCATCGCAATGGCCGTACGGCCCGTATGCACGCTAAAGGCACATCGTATCTGATTTTAACCGAAGACGAAAAATTAGCATATATCAATCAAAACCCGGAAATTGAGGTATTGCCCGAAAAACTGGTTTTACCGAAACCATCGCCATGGGCTACTTTGTACATCGCCGCAGGCAAAAAAGATAAAATAAATAAGGTAGATATTGTAGGTTTGCTGTTGCAAAAGGGCCAACTAGCTAAGGAGGACCTTGGTTTGATAGAAGTACTGGATCATTCATCGTACGCGGCGGTGAAACGCAACCGTATAGAGCGGACTGTAGAACTCATCAAGGCCGAAAAAATAAAGAATAAAAAAGTTAAAATTGAAATTTCACGATAAACAGCAATACAATGAGCAATAACGATATCATGAAAAAGCTGCGGGTAGCATTAAAGTTTACCGATGACGACATTATTAAAGTACTGGATTTGGCCAATTTCCGCATCACAAAAACCGAATTAGGCGCTATCTTCCGCAAAGAAGATCATCCTAACTTTAAACCCTGCGGCGATCAGATACTGCGTAATTTTCTGAATGGCCTCGTTATTCACATGCGGGGACCTAAGGAGCAGTAGGCAGTTGCCAGTGGGCAGTCCACAGTGGTACTTTTGCCATAAACTAACGCAAGCGGCGAACAGGCAACTGCCCACTGCCCACTGCAAACCGCCCACTGCAAACTCACTCCTTCCTCACTATATTATTGCTTACCACAATCTCATTCAGCAAGCCGGGGGCATTTTTCGCGTAGCCTTTATACTGGTTATTATCCGATTGTGACATTTTAACAATATCCGAATTGGTTTGATTAAGCTGTTTGACCAGCACGTTTGTTTTGGCCAAATACGAGTTAAATAACTTTACTTTATTGTTGTACCCGTCTAACGTAGCGTTTTTCGCAATTGCAGCAGGTTGTTTTGATGTATCAGGTACTTCGGCCATGTACGGCTGCAAATTGCCCACCGTAGTTAAAACAGGTGTTAACGCAGATGTGGTATCCTTGGGGTTCAGCTGCACCAGGCTCAGCTTCGCCGGGTCGGGATTATAATTTACTAAGCCCGAATACTCGCTTAATATGGTAGAAACCAATTGGTGTTGGGTACGATAGGCATCCTCAATTAATTTAGCCTTTACGCTGTTTTTAAATCCATTGAAGAGGAGCGGGGTAAAATCGTAAGCTTTGGTTCGCAGCACTGCATTTTGCACCGAAAAATAATTGCTCAGCGTTTTTGTTTTGGTATACATGGTGCCCAGGTTGGTGCCAAACAATTGAAAACCGGGATTACCGTTGCTCATTAGTGATACATCAGCCTCGTTGCCAAAGGTGTAGTACTTTTTACCATAAATTTCCAGATCGTCAATCCGTTCGTACGATGACAGAAAGTAAAGGCGGTAATGTTGGTATTGCGAATCGGGATTGTCAATCTGGTTGTAGCAGGTTTCCAAAAAATCCATTATTGCCTTGTCGTTTAATATCTGGTAGATATTGGCATTGGGGCTGGGTTTCCATCGAAGCAGTGATAATTTACCTTTAAATTCCAGTTCCTCGGCGTTATTAACTTTAATAGAATCGAATAATTTGGCTATAAATGAAACTTGTACACCTGCTTGAAAAGCATGGCTATTGTTTACTAATGCGTACAAACTGTCCTGCGTGGTAAAATAGGTTTCGCTATTGTTCCAGTACGATGGTTCGAGCGGCGGTACCAACAGCCGGTTTGTTTTGGTATCTACAAAAATAAACGTGCCGAGAGGATATACATTTTGAAAATTGTTCTCGAGCATCGACATGCTGGTCATCGAAGTAGAATCCATCTTCAATAAAAAATTCAGCACCTTGTTATGTTCCAGTTGAAGGCTCAAATTATCCAACGATTCGAAGCTGGTATTTTCCTTTTCGGGAATAATGATAGGAATGTAATTAACCTGATTTTTCTGTTTGCTTAGTGTTGTATAATCACGCCTTACAATGGCCGATGTTTCATCCTCTCCGTTTTGGCCGTAAAATGATAGCGTATCATCTTTACTTACCGATACTTCTTTTATTTTCTCTTCGCCCGGCGACAGGTTTACAATTGATTTTACTTTAAAATTTCCCGACTTTTTGCTGATCTTACAGAAAACGGATACCACATTTTTGGTGGTATTTTTAAATTTAAACTTAAAGCCTTCAGCATTAACCACCAGCGGTAAAAAGCAAACCAAAACGAGAACCGTTTTTAGCGATTTGATAGTTAAGTTTTGAGATTGAATAGAGCAGGAACGTATTAAACGATTTTGTTTTAAGGATAGAATAGATTTAATAACCATAAATATAGTTTTAGATAGACCCGGTTTGACACTTTAGTTAGAAGCAAAACCAGGCTATTAATGAGCCTGCAAAAATAAAGCCTGTTCGCGGGTCGTTGTTATTTAAACAAAAATTTTACAGGTTTGTTGTTTGGAGAATTGCATTTTCACGATTTCTTCATGATTGGCGGGAGCGTTAACAAAAAAACTTACTAAGTTCCGGAAACTTCGTAAGTTTCCGGGAGACATATAGTTATTTTTGCATCATCGACGCCATGGATTTAGTTAAACTTATAGAAGAATACAACAACCTCGGTATATCTGAGGTCATCGACCACGACCGGTTCAACCTAATCGCAATAGATCACCATTCAACACGAATAGAAGGATCAACCCTGACAGAAATAGAAACCCAGGTTTTAATTAACGAAGGACGCACACCTAACGGCAAGCCGTTGAATGAAAGTTTGATGGTTACAGACCACCACGCTGCATTATTATTCACGCTTGAGCAGGCGAGAATGAAAAGAGAGTTATCGGTTCCTCTTTTACAGCAAATAAATGCGTTGGTGATGAAAAATACTGGCAAAATATATAGTACCATGTTGGGGACTGTCGATTCCAGCACCGGTGCGTTTCGCAAGGATAATGTAACGGCTGGCATCTCCTATTTCCCCAATTTCGATAAAGTGGAGTCGTTGACTAAAGATTTGACAGGGAAATTAAAGGATGCTATGAAGACCCCGATATTAGTGCCTGCACAATTGAACCTTTCATTTGATGCGCATTTCAACCTGGTTAGTATTCATCCTTATTACGATGGTAATGGGCGTACCTCCAGGCTTTTAATGAATTATATCCAAGCCTATTATAACCTTCCTTTAGCCATTGTACGAAGCGAAAATAAAGCAGCCTACATTCAGGCTCTGGTTGATACCCGCGAACAGCAAGATATTCAGATATTTCGCAATTTTATGGCCGGTGAATACGCCTCTATGCTTCAGCAAGAAATTGAAAAATTCAATGAAATGAAAAAGCCGTCCAAAGGAAACGGCTTTAACTTTCTTTTTTAATTTTTTCCAACCACTTTATACTTCCCGCTTTCAATCATCTTTTGCACCTCGGGCGAAAACGGCTCCCGCATCCCAAAATCCTGCACCCAATAATTGTTATTAAAAGCTACGCCAACTTCTTTAAAACCAGGGTTCATCAGGTTTTTACAATGGCCCGGGCTTTTAATCCATCCTTGCATCACTTCGGCAATGCTTAGTTGGCCCTGGGCTATGTTTTCGCCTATGGCAAAGCTTTTAAAGCCTTTAAAAGTATAGCCTGCCATTACAATACGGTCTTCCATAGTGCGGCCATCTTTGCTGGTGTGGCTAAAGTAGTTACGGGTAGCCATATCGCCGGCATGGCCAATGGCGGCAAATTCCAATGTGTTATTCCACACGAGCGGAGCTGCAGGAGGCATAAATGTGCCGCCGCAATTGCAGCCTTGCTGCCGCAGATGATTAATATCTTCTAAAAATTCGCGCCGAAAGGCAGGTGTGCTAACTGTTTGCTGGCTATAACCGTTTTTAAACGCTAATAAAATAAGCAGCGTGAGTATTCCCTTAAATATATTTTTCATATCGGTTTGACTTTAAATGCTTTACTAAGTTTAGTAGCGGGATAAAATTTAGTTAGTCCGATCTTAACGGGTTAATTGAGCCGTTTATTTTCGATAGCTGCGAAATAAAACCAAAATCAATATTACTATGATAACAATTATATAAGCCACTGTCAGTTTGATTTTTTTGTTGATTTACTTTTAATTGGTTTTGTTTTGGTTGCCGCCGCCTGTCGCCCGTCAATCTTTTTTTGCAAGGCCTCCTGTCTTTTCAGCATTAGGTCTTCTTTCGTGTATTCCTTCATACGGCTGTATAGCAGCGCATACGTTTTTATTGCCAGTAATTGTAGCTTATCGTTGTGATGCTTTATTGATAGTGCCAGTGCTTCATCCAAATCCTTTTGGGCGAGTTTATAATCGCCTATCTGTCCCTTTATATCGGCTAAAATAAGCAACGAGCCGATGATATTTACCACATCATTCCGGTTACGCGACAGTTGGGCCGATTGCAAAATATACCATTTGGCCTCGCTATATCTGTTTTGTTGTAAATAAAGGTTGCCCAGGTTATTATAACTCATCCGCATACCAATGGCATCACTGTAAGCCATATATTGGTGCAAAGCAAGCATAGTATAGGTGAGCGCTGTATTTTGGTTTTGCAGATTCTTAGCCTCATTCAACGTATCGAATACCATAAACCTCGATGCCAGTTCGGTATATAACGGGGCTTTTAGGGTATCAACTGTTGTGTGTTTGATGATTTGCCTTATGCTGTCAATAGTCATCAGCTTTGCTTGTTGTGCAAGGTTAATGGCCATGATGGCCATTTTTGTGCTGTCCCTGGTGTGCGCAAGCACACTATCGGCATGGACTCTTTTTAAACTATCGGCGTGTAAGATAGCCAATGTGGACTTACTGAGCTTGGTCCGATCAGTTTGGGCTGCTAATTTTGAACAGGAAAATAATACTATTATTATCAGGATGAAAACATTTTTCATAGGCTAACAAAGCTCAATACGCTTAAATATACCAATTGTAATTGAAAATCGATGCCTTTTAACTGATGCTTTTTTCGTATTTCTCTAAAATGGCCTTAAACCAGCTCACTTTGGAAACCAAAAGGTTAAACAACGTAATACCTATAACCGCTGTAGTTATACCGGCTAACACATCCACTATATAATGGTGGCTCGCGTAAACAGCTGTGAACCATATACCCAGCATTACAACCACGAAGATGATATTAACATATCGGAACTTGTTTTTAAGCCCATAATATAATACCGCAACAGGGTAGGATGAATGTAGCGACGGCATAGCGGCAAATACATTGGATCCTTTAGAATAAATTGATTTAAAGATACCGGCATGAAAATAAGCATCGAATTTAGCCAAGCCGCCGGTATTACCATGCGTTCCGGGATGGAAATCGAATCCATAATACTGTACATACCAGGGTGGGGCAGCGGGGTAAAGGTAGTAAACAACGAAACCCAAAAAGTTGATAAGCACAAAAGTGAGCGAGAAGTACAAAAATTGTTTCCTGTTCCAAAAAAACAAAAATGCGGCGAAAGCAAGCGGAACGGGTATCCAGCACAAGTAGAAAATGCCGGCCACTACATCAATGAAGTTATTGCCGTGCGAACGTAAATATTCATTAGGAGTTAGCAACGTTCCATTATATTGGATGCCAAATAGGTGCTTTTCAAAATTATACAAATCGGCTATGTGAACAGTATTATAATTATAATTAGGGAAGGCCTTCATATAATCAAAAATTATCCAATACACGATAAAAATGGAAAAGCCGAGAATGAACTTACGGGTAATAGACGACAAAAAAAACGCCGTACAGAAAATGCCGGCCAGCCAAAGCTGATCTGTTTTAAAACCCACCAGCAGGTACGACAATAGTAAGTACCCCGCCGTTATTGCAGAAATAAGAATGACTGACCGTAAGGGGAATTTGGCGTCGGGGTTTACCGCAGTACCCATGTTATTTTTTTAAGAAATCGGATCGGAAAACTTTATCCCAAAGTGGCGAACTCACCCCATATCCTTTACCGGGATCCTGATAATGGTGCAGCATGTGGTGTTGCTTTATTTTTTTCCAGATATTGCCTTTAAAGTTAAAGTGATGTATAGCATAGTGCGATATATCATAAAACAAATAGCCTAATATAAAGCCTGGGAAAAATCCCCAGATATAATTGGGGGGTAATATGGCATTAAACAAAAAATAAAAAAGGGTAGCCAAAGGGATACTCACGGAAGGAGGGAGCACCAACCGTTTGGCATCGCTTGGGTAATCATGATGAACGCCGTGAAAAATAAAATGCATTCGCATTGCCCATGGTTTATCGGGTGGCATATAGTGAAATACAAAACGGTGCATTATGTATTCAACAAAAGTCCATATAAATAGACCAAATACAAATAATTCAAAAAAAGTGATGGTCCCGATAGCTTTTTGGATGCTTTCGTATACGCAAAAACCAATAACGGGAATAAAAATATAAAGGGGCACTGTAAAATGCACCTTTGACAAACCTTCTAATAAGTTGCTTTTAAACATTCTCACAGATTCCTGTGAATTGGAAACATAATTTTTCTTCATAGCGGGTCAGGGTTTAAAACGTTTGATAATTTCTCTGCCTGTTAATTGCTTCAATTTTAGTAAAGATTTGTTAAAGTATTAGCGTTTTTATTCAATTGTTACGAATATATGATATTTTCCTTATCAATTCCGTATTAAGTTACTATTAACTTATGTTACTCTTCGGGAGCAATAAGTAAACAATCACGATAACGAGATGCTATAAATTTGTCTGGATTTTTCCATCATCCGAATTCAAAATCAAAATCACTCTTGTTCTAAAATCGCTTTCTTAGCATCAATCAGTCTTTTAAAGGCTGTGATGTTGGTTAGCACAGCAACTATCGCAATTGGAATAGTAAAAATCGACATGGTTTCGAATACATGGAATTTTATCCCCGGGATATACAATTTATAATTGCCACCGATGTAAAGTGAAGCTAATCCGCATAGCATTGCCGCCAGTCCAATAGTAACCACGCGTTCAGGGCGTTGCATTAAGCCGCCTTTACATTCAATACCCAGCCCTTCGGCACGTGCCCGTACGTAGCTCACCATCATCGAGCCTATAAGGGCGATGAACGCCGAGATGGAACTTAAAAAATAATGATGCCCAACCAGGTAATAGCATATCCCCAAAAACATAATGAGTTCGCTATAGCGGTCAAGCACCGAGTCGTACAAGGCACCGAAAGTTGATTTCATATTACCAAGCCTGGCCACCTGCCCGTCGAGCATGTCAAACAGCCCGGCAAACAGAATCAGCCCGCCGGCCCAGCCTACATAGCTCAGGTCGCCGCGATTACCTTCTTCAGCACCCAATATAAATATAACGGCCACGCCCACATTTAGTACAAAGCCAATGGAGGTTACCGCATTTGGCGTTAACCCAAGTTTTATAAACACCCGCACTATAGGGTCAATTACCTTATAAATGCCCAATTGAAGGTTGGTGCGTAACGATGTTGTTGTTTGCTGCTCTATCATATTAATAGCAATTTAAAAGTCAAATTGAACACGTGTCCGGATGCCCCATTTGGCAACATTCGGGTTATCTAAATAGGTGAAGCGCCTGACATAGTCAATGCGTATAAATTTAAAAATATTTTCGATACCTACACTGGCCTCAACATAAGGCGTGCGCCCTAAGGCATAGGTAATTGGCTGCCCGGTTGCCGTTGTTGGTAACTGGTATAATGATGGGTGTATAGACGGGTTGTTATTGGCGCTCAAACCACCATAAATGGCCTTAAACGATGCAACTTCGCGCCATTTTAATTTTTTAAACAGCGGGACTTTATTGAAGAAAAACCCTTGAAAATGCTGATCAATAAAGATGCTTTCATTATAGTCGCTCACAAACTCTAAAAAATTCATCAAGTTATACGAGTACAAATCATAAGCATAAGTTTGGTTAGCGCGGAATATATTTAACAGCGGATAAGGTACCTGCCCGAATAGTTTGTTGCCTTCCACTGTAACATCGGCGAAACCAAGTTGCGACCAATAAAATCGCTTGTCAATTTCGGCATGCACCCGTTGATAATTGTACGCGCTACCAAATACATTTTTTATGCCTCCGGCATAATCAATGGAAAATACAGGGTACCGGTTCGGAATAGGTATGCGATATATTTTGCCCTGGTAAAATTGCTCATTCGGCGCATAACGCAAACCTGCCGTAATTTCGGACGTAGTTAAATTGTTTATATTGTGCTGGATGCCATTTTGATCAAACTGTGTGAAATATAACGAACCTGCGGGCGATTGTGTTAGCCTGTCTACACCAAATTTATACGAAAAGTGGTTTTCAAATTCGCGAACGTAGTCAAGCCGGTAATTTAGGTCGTACAGGTACTTATCATTCACACCGCGTTTAAATGATAGCAAAAAGTTATCCTCTGCCACAAACTGCAAGTTTTCGCCGGGTATGTGGGTGTCATACTGTACGCTTGCCCTCACATAATCTTGCGGAAATTTATAAATTGATTTGTCATTGATGGAATATGTGGCGCTTAAAAAGCCTTTGTACTTGTGGTCCTTAAAGCCGTAAGCGCCATAAGTTTCAAAATAATAACGCTTACTTAGGGCCGGAGTAGTACGGCCGCCAAGGCGCAATTTAAAACCTTCAACGGGGTTAAAGCTATAAAACGCGTTCGACGGGCCAACTTCAAACGGGCCGAGGTCAGCATAGCCTGCCAATAAAAATGTGGCAATCTTAAGCGTCCGCTGAAACGACTTCATGTTTTTAAGGCTATCGACATTTTTATACGCCCTTAATTCTGCCTGACTCAGGGTATCTAAGCGGTTTTGCTGCCAAAATTCATCGCTCCTGTTTTTGGCCTCTTCGGGTACCACATTCTCCTGGTTCTTATAAGTCGAATCAGGCCGGGGGTTATTAACTAAATAATTTTTGTAGGTAATGGTGCGTATACCAAAAAGCCCGCCGTTCTTCTTTTTACTGCCAAAATCGGCCAGGGTAGTGCTTTTACTTAAATGGTAACGGCCGTCAGGGTTTTGTTCAAATTCCTGTTTAACGCTCATCGTTTTCACGAAGTTGAGGTTAACATTTTTATTCACCATGATGTCGGCTTTTTGCACTGCGTAATTGCCATCAAGGGTAATATAAATCTGGCCTTCAAAAAGCAAGTCGTTGGTGTTGCGGGGGGTAAAGCTTAATTCAACCAATTTCTGATTGTTTACCACAACGGTATCGGTGATGAAATACTTATAAAAAGTTGGCGCGCCGTTGGCAATTGGGCTTAAAAAATTATTGGTCATCAGGAAGATGGAGTTTTCGTATAAATCCACCTTATAGTACATGTGCTTAAAATAACCGTTTACCCCTTCCTGGTCAATAGCGCCACCGTAATCAATGGATTTTTCACCAAGGGTTATAGTTTTTTCCTTTTCGGGACTTTTACGGTAATAATATTGCGACAGCTTTTCGTCTAAAAAAATAGGCAATAACGACTTGCCCGGTATGGTCGTGCTGTCGCGGTTATCCAGCATGAATTTATATTTCTGAAAAAACTTCCTGTCCGAAAAATGCTCGGAAACATTGACTACCGAGAATTGCATTTTGTCGTATTCTTTGTACTCCACATAGTTGTACGCTTCGGGGCGGTTTTTATCGCGGTTGGCAATAACCATTCGTATCAGTTCAACAGCCGGGTTTCCTTTATTGCGGTATTTTGGTTTTTTTGCAGATTTTACCGTTACGCCGGTTAACTGGGTTGTTTCGGGCGGCAGCTTTATATTAATAACCTGGGACTTGCCCGGTACAATATCAATATTAGCAACCTTGTAGCCTAAAAATGAAGCCTTTATCTGGGTAACCGCTTTGTCGGTACTAAGGGTGTATTTGCCATTTTTATCTGAATTTACGCCCACGGTGCTGCCGGTAAATGTGATAGTAACAAAGGGCATAGTCTGTTTGGTGCGGGCATCAGTTACCGTACCACTAACAGTGGTAGTTGTTGCTTGACCAAACAGTAAACTGGCAGATGCTAAAAAGAAGCCCAAAAAAAAACAGCTTCTTATAAAAATATTTAAAATCCATTTATTTTATGCCTTTGTGCAAATACAAGCTTTTAATGATGTACGTAATTGTACCCCGTTTAGCTTGCAATTGATCTGATTATTCCTAAACCCAACAATCAGTTAACAATGTGTAACAATAAATACTCCAAAAATTGTATGCCGTATTACTATTTGAAACCGGGCAACTTTAGCCGGCTGTTTTTACATCATACAAATTGGGCAACTCCGGGTCAGTTTATCAGCAAAAACGCATCAGCGGATGTGTTTAGGGGGGCCTGCAAACATGATACAAAGGTAAAAAAAAACCTTACAGACTATTGTGGTCAAAAAGTCAAATATCCTTTAAAAGGGAATTGTTAAGCCATAATAATGCCATTAAAACAATTTAAACCATACAACGGCATAAAGCAGGATATTAGTATAGATGCCTGCCAAAACATCGTCCATCATAATTCCCCAGCCTCCGGGCAGTAATTCCATTTTACGAACGTACAGGGGTTTTACGATATCAAAAAAACGGAACAGAATAAGGCCGCATAACACATATTTTACCTTCACCGGGATGAAAAGCAGGCCGATACACATACCTGCAACCTCATCAATAACAACACGCTGAGGGTCTTTGCCCCAAATATGCTCAACAACCGAAGATGACCATACACCAACAAAAGTGATTATAGCGGTAATAAGCAATGAAATAAATAGGGGAGGGGTACCCCCGCCCCACGCTAAATACCAGCAAATACAACAAAAAATGGCGGCATATGTGCCGCCACCTTTACCTATGTAGCCAATACCAAGACTGGTGGAAAATAGTTTGTGGAAGTTCATTTAAGGTTGATTGAGTTGGATTAAGTTGATTGGTTGAATAAGTTGTGATGGGAACTCCCAACTTATTCAACTTAATCAACCCAATCAACCACTAACTTAAACTACAATACATCTACCAATTCCTGATAGTAATCTAATCCCAGGTGGGTAATTAAATCTTCGCCCATCAGGTGGCGCAGTGTGTTTTGTAGTTTTATCAATTGTTTGAAAATATCATTTTCTGGCTGTAAACCTTCGGCGGTTTGCGGCGATTTTAAGTAGAATGATAACCATTCCTGTATACCGCTCATGCCGGCACGTTTAGCTAAATCGCTGAATAATGCAAGGTCCAAAGCTATAGGTGCAGCCAGGATAGAATCACGGCAAAGGAAGTTGATTTTGATTTGCATTTTATAACCTAACCAACCAAAAATGTCAATATTGTCCCAGCTTTCTTTATTGTCGCCGTGTGGAGGATAGTAGTCAATACGGATTTTGTGGTATAAGTTGCCGTATAGTTCAGGGTTAGCTTCCGGGCGAAGGATATCTTCCAGTACACCTAACTTCGAAACTTCTTTGGTTTTAAAGTTATCCGGATCGTCAAGCACCAGGCCGTCGCGGTTTCCTAAAATATTGGTCGAGAACCATCCGTTAACACCTAACGAGCGTGCGGCCAGGCCTGGCGCCAAAATGGTTTTCATTAAAGTTTGACCTGTTTTAAAGTCTTTACCGGCAATTGGGGTGTCGGTTAATTTGGCCAGCTCAATCATAGCAGGGATATCCACTGTTA
>JABDBM010000090.1 GCA_013288685.1 Bacteroidota bacterium
TAAGGTTGGCTGGCTGGCTTAACATCGGCTCTAAACCAGGGGCGGTGAACACTGCGCCAATGCGATGCATATCGCCTGGTTTACGTGCATACTCGCCGTTATTAAAGTCGGCGGTAGACAGGGTATTGATAAAAGTGTTAAAACCTTCGTCCATCCAGCCGTACATACGCTCGTTCGATCCTACAATCATCGGGAACCAGGTATGGCCAAACTCGTGGTCGTTAACACCCCACAGTCCACCCTTTTTAGCGCGTGCACCGCAAAATACGATTCCCGGATATTCCATACCGCCAACAATACCGGCAACGGCCGTAGCAGCAGGGTAGGGGAACTCGAACCATTTGGCCGAGTTATATTCAATGGATTTTTTTACGTATTCGGTTGAGCGTCCCCAGGCATCATTGCCATCGCTTTCAATAGGGTAGGCCGAAATAGCGATAGATTTTTTTCCGCTTGGTAAATCCATTTTTGCAGCATCGATTATAAATGATGCGGACGAGGCCCACGAAGCATCGCGTGCATTCTTAATTTTAAAGTGCCAGGTTAACTCCTTTTTGCCAGCCGGGCGCGAGGCCGGGTCGGTAACTTCGGCTGCCGAACGGATAATTACTGTTTTTTCGCTTTTCTCGGCCAATGCCCAGCGTTTTAGCTGCTCAGGCGTATAAACATCCTGCGGGTTCAGCAACTCGCCCGATGCTACTACAATGTGGTTAGCAGGAGCAGTGATGCTCAGGTCAAAATCACCATATTCTAAGTAAAACTCGCCGGGGCCGGTGTAAGGAATGGTGTTCCAGCCATAAATATCGTCATAAACGCACATGCGCGGATACCATTGTGCTATCTGGTAAATGCGTCCGTTTTTGGTGTCCTGTAAACCCATACGGTCCGATCCGTAATTAGGCGGAATAAATGAATATTCAATTTTTAGCTTTACCTGACCGCCGTTGGCTGCTGCATCTTTCGGTAAAAAAAGCTGCATACGGGTGTCAGATACCAGGAATTTTACCTCGGTAGCCTCACCTTTGGCGCCAATCATTTTGATGGATTTTATTTTATAACCGGCATCAAAATCCTGACCGCGGCCCCAGTTACGGCTACCGGCAAGCGGAACAATCTTTGTGCCGCGCGAATCAAGCTTGAATAAGTTTTGCTCCAGGTTCATCCATAAATAGCCCAGGTTTTGCGGGGTGTTATTGGTATAAGTTAATACCTCTGAGCCGGTAATTTCATTGGTTTGATCGTTAAGGGTAGCGGCCAATTGGTAATCGGCGCGATTTTGCCAGTATTTTGGTCCTGGTTCGCCATCAGCTGCGCGGTATTCGCTGCCGTTTTTAGCATAAAATAGCGGACCAAATGCTGCATGGTAATCATAATTGCTTACCGGCGGAGTGGCTGGTGTTGCCGGAGCAGCTGGCTGTCCGATAGTAGCTGTAGTTTGTCCCCAACTAACACCCGTTACAGCCATAAGAGCCAGTGTAAAACCGGCTATCACGTTTAATTTCATTCTGTTATATAGTTTTCTTTAATTTTGGGGGCAAGTATACTACAAATAAATCAGTGTAATTTAAAGTAAAACGATTGTTACCTTGGGGTTAAGCGGGGGAGACTTAGTTAGATTGAGTTGATTAGTTCCGCGCAGTTTGTTAACATTCAATTGAGCAACTCAATCAACTGATTACTTAATCAACTTTTCACGATATACACCTTCATCAAATCCGAAAAATAAAAAATTATCGGTTTCAATTACCGGCCTTTTTATCATGCTTGTTTTTTCCTGAAGCAGTTTCAGTGCATCGGTATTGGTTTTTATACTTTCTTTAACTTCGGGGTCAAGCTGGTTCCATGTAGTGCTTTTTTTGTTCAAAAACTTTTCATAACCTGCTTTAGCATCCCATTCGCCCAGTTTTTCGGTGCTAAGGCCTTCCTTTTTAAAGTTATGAAACTCATAAGCCACATTGTTGGCCCTTAGCCAGTCAAGTGCTTTTTTTACTGTGTCGCAATTCGGAATGCCGTATACTTTCATGACGCGAAACTACGAAATTTTAGAGGTAAGACGAGAAGAAGCAAGAATCGAGATTTGAAGAAACAGGAATCAATACAGAAAGAGCCAAGAATCAAGAAGAATGGATATTTTTCTGGATTCTTGACTCTCACAATCTTGTCTCTCCGTCTACTATCCGTTGCCGCCCGAGCTTTGGCCGCCACCCTTGGTGTCATCGTTATTTATACCATGCTGGTTTTTCTTGATCTCGCTATTTAGCTTGCCAAATTTGTAGCTAAACCTGATGGCAAATGTACGGTAGGGGTTTTGATTAAACTGCGACTGATAATATTCTGGCGTTGTAGTGGTCGACCGAAATTCGTGGAATTTAGTCTCAGGATTATTGGCCACTAATGAAATGGTAGCTTTCTTTTTCAAAAATTCTTTGGTAAGCACATAAGAGTTATAAATAAAAGCGTTCGATTTTCCCTGCAGGTTTACATCGCCGCTAAAAAAGCCTGCATCAATACCAAAGCGGTAGCCATTATCAAACTTATAACCCGCATTGCCAAATGCATTGCCGGTAAAGCCCGAGTTTTTATAAAACTGGCCGTTGTACGTGCCGGTTAACCATACTTCCTGCACCTGTGCGTTTAAACTAAGGGTAAGCTTTTTGGTGATGGCAAAATTTGCATTAATGTTAAGCCCCAGGGTACGGTTGCTGCCTAAATTTTGATATGTGGTTGAAGTAACCGTGTCTTTTTTGTTATCGGCTGTGCTGTCAACCTTTAAACTGCTTACGTTTTGGATAGAGTTATTTGAAAATGCATAGCTAAGCCCTGCGTTGAATGAGTTTTTTGAAAAATTACTGTAAGTAAGCTCAAAGGTATTGTTTAACTCGGGCCGCAAATTAGGGTTACCGGTGCTGATAAATTTGGGGTTGGAGTTATCAACAAACGGATTCAACTGATAAATCCCCGGCCGTTGTATACGCTGTGTAAAGCCCAGGTTAATACTGCTGGTTTTAAATGTTCGCTGTATGGATATTGACGGGATCAAATTGCTGTAACCCTGGCTAACCGTTGTGCTAACCGAAGTAAAATCGGCATTCACTGTAGTGTGTTCCAAACGTAATCCGGCCTTGCCTGTCCATTTATCCAGCTTTAACTGGTACGAATTATATAAGCTGTATACATCCTGATGATACATGAAATTATCGGTGTACAGCGGGTTTAAATTGTAGACATGGGTTGCCGAGTCACGGTCCGATCGTTGGAAATTGCTGTAATTGTTCCTCAATATCGCCTTGCCGCCTGCTTCCAGCGTGATGCTTTTAAACGGTTGTGCGTAATCAACCTGCAGGGTATGCTCCTTACTACCCGAGCCAACATGCTGTATAAAATCCGGCTGATCCGATTCCAGATCATTTACCCGGTTGCTGAAAGAGTTATTGTTTGCCTGCGAAAAAGGTGAATAGCTGTATTTGTACGATAAGGTAAGCAATTGGTCCTTACTTTTCTTAAACCCTATTTGGTAATTGATGGCTACATCCATCCCTTCAAATGTATTATGACCCAATAATGCCTGGTTATATTGTTGTGCAACGGTGCCATCATTGTTTAAAGTATTTGAAAACTGATTGGTGTTTTGCGTGTTATTCCCCTGGAACATTTCGAATGAGCCGGTTAGTAAATTCAAACTGTCAATTTCGTAACTCAGTTCAGCCTCGCCATAGCCGTTGTGAAATTGGTTATAACCGCTGCCGGTTTGGGTGGTGGTTTGGCCGCCAAAAATATTTTGCGAATTACCAAACCCGGCGTTGAAGCCATTGTTATGGTTGGCGCCTATAAACATTGTAAGACCTAATTTCCCCTCTTTGGCATTGGCATGAAGATTAATACCCGGCCCGAAAACACTGTTGTAACGGCCATTGATATTGGCATTATAACCCTGGTCGGCATTTTTTTTGGTGATGATATTAATGATGCCAGCCAAACCCTCGGCATCATATTTGGCAGGCGGGGTAGTAATCACCTCAATTTTTTCTATATTGGTTGCAGGCATAGCATTCAGCACATCCGACGGGCTTTTAGCAAACAGTGCCGATTCCTTGCCGTTAATTAATATTTTATAATTGCCGCTGCCTTTTAGTTTAATATTATCATTGGCATCAACCGATAAAAGGGGCACTTTGCGCATCATATCCAAAGCGGTAAGCGCCTTGCTTTCCGGGTCGGCCTGTACGTCGTAGCTAATACGGTCAACCTCCTGTTTCATCAATGGCCTTACAGCCACTACCGAAACTTCGTTTAATTGCTTACTTGATGTTGATAACAGCACCCTGCCCACGTTGGCGGCGTTGCCGGCAGAAGTAATTTTTACAATTTTATTTTTATACCCTACAAAGGCAAATGATAGCTGATAGGTTTTGCCCGCGGCAGCTGATAGTTCAAATGAACCATCGTCTTTTGCGAGCCCGGCTTTAACTGATTGCTGTGTTTGGGCATCCTGTATAACAACGGTAACATAACCCAACGACTTATTACTCACCGAGTCGATAACTATACCTTTAACTGTTAACGTTTGCGGAGTAGTAGTTTGGGCCTTAACACCGGCCAGTAAAATGCAGCAAAAAGCCAACAGTAAAATTCGTTTCATGTTTCTAATTTTGGGGTATTGACGTTAAATTTAAAGATGTGTGACAAGGAAAAGGAAGATTTAACAAATTTTAACTAAAAAGTTAGTTTTGTAACAGGTTTGTTGCTTTTTGGAATAGAAGCAAGGCAGGAAGAATCACGAGCCAGGATATTTCCATCATGATTCCCTGGTTTTTATTGTCTTGATTCTTGATTTCTCCTTATCGCTTTACCACTTGTTTCTATTTGGTAACGATGTTAATAATACCACTCAGTCCCGCATTGTCGGGAGTGGAGGGCAGGGCGGTAATCACTTCAATTTTAGATAAGTTATTTGCAGGCATGGCTTTTAGGGTAGCTGATAGATTTTTTGTGAACTTGACCGACAGTTTTCCATCCACCCATAGTTTATAATTTGTACCACCGTTTAGTTTTACAGAATTAGTTGCGTCAACCGATAAAAGCGGAACCCGCGCTATAATATCAAGCGCCGAAAATGTTGCAGTTTTGGTATCGGCGGCTACGTTATAACAAATCCTGTCGGCCATGGTTGTTACTATTGCGCTTACTGCCAATGGTTGTTTTGACGGCGTATTTGAGGGAGCCATAAACACATTGCCAAAATCAATTTCGTTAATGGTGCCATTTATCCTTAAAGTACGGTTTTTATAGCCATCGTAAGCAAACGTTAACCGGTAGGTTTTGCCAATAAGCATTGTCATTTCAAAACTGCCATCGGCCCTGGTAAATGAGTTGTCTTCCTGGCGCCCGGTATGTGCATCCTTTAATACCATGGTAACATAGGCCAGCGGCCTGCTGCTTGCCGAATCCATCGCTATACCTTTAATAATTAACGTTCGGGGGCCATCAACGTCCTGCGCCAGTACAAGTTTTGCCAGGCAACAAAAAAGGCACATCAGTAAAATTTTCTTCATAAAATATTTTCGATCGTTAACGGGCAACAAATCAATAAGTAAATGGCAAATAACCACAAACGTAAAATCACACCATAAAGTTTTTTTACGTTCTATTTATTATTAAATTTAGTCATGGTAAGTTCGGTGCCAATGGTGGCAAAACTTTTTATCATCTCTATAGAGCGGTCGATAAGGGCCGGTAGTGCCGGCAGTTCATCCTTATCAAAACCATCAAGCACGTAATCAACCTGCCGCCCTTTAGGGAAATCGTTGCTTACCCCAAAACGTAAGCGCGCATAGTTGTTGTGGCCGAGTACCAATTCAACATGTTTTAAACCGTTATGCCCCGCGGCGCTGCCTTTTGGTTTTAACCGCAGGGTGCCAAATGGCAAGGCAATATCATCAACCAATACCAACACATTTTCAATAGGTATTTTCAGCGCTTTCATCCAGTGGCTAAGCGCTTTACCGCTAAGGTTCATATAAGTAGTAGGCTTTATCAGGAAAAGCGTGCGGGCTTTGTACGATACTTCAGTATAATAAGCCAAACGTTCGTTATAAAATTTAGCACCTTCCTGCCTGGCAAATTCATCCAGTATCATAAAGCCAATATTATGCCGCGTATCCTTATACTCGGGCCCGATGTTTCCTAAACCTACAACCAAATAGTTCATGTTTTTTAAGTCCGGAATTTTAACCCGGAATCCGAAAATTTTACGAAGAAAATTAACGATCAGGGACATTTTGACTAAATTAATGGCGAATATATTGTTTTAATGCAAAAACAATGATAAGTGTTGAAACTTATAATTGTTAAAATGCAATTGCAAAATCTATCGCGATATTGCAATGCTAACCTGCATTTTGCTAACTAACGGTCGAATTTGCCTTGTTAATGAACACAATTTATGCATAATTTTAATAAATTCACAAAATTGCCGTAAATTAAGCCAAAAGCAAAGCCCCGTTACCGGTTACTCATGGTAATCGATAACGGGGCAATAAATAATCACTGTAATCACCAAATAATCGGTGAAATCACAAAATTAAATTATTTCTTACCACTGGCAGCTTCCTGCTCAGCCTGGCGCAATGCACGCGAAGTAGTTACCGATACAATGGTATCTTCTTTAGCGTTAGTGATGGTAAGGTTAGGAAAGCTCAATTCAGAAACTTTTACCGATTTACCAACTTCTAAAGCGCTGATGCTTACTTCAATGGCATCCAGGTGATCTTTAGGCAATGCCTTTACACGCAGTTTGCGTAATTTTTGAACTAATTTACCACCAGTTTTAACACCTGGCGAAGTTCCTGTTAATTTAACCGGGATTTCGATGGCGATAGGCTTTTTGTCGTCTAACAACAAAAAGTCGATGTGGATAAGTTGTTCAGTTAGTGGGTGGAACTGCATATCTTTAATGATAGCACGTGATACCACACCAGCAATGTTTAAGTCGATGAAATGAACAACCGGCGTATAAACTACGGCTTTCAAATCAGCTGCGGACACCGAAAAGTGGGTTTGAGTTGCCCCACCGTAAAGTACTGCCGGCACTAATGCCTGATAACGCAGTTCCTTCGCGTCACGTTTCCCTACGTTCTCCCTTGGAGAACCGCTAATAGCAATTGATTTCATTATTTGTTTGATTTTAAGTCCATGGTCAATAGTCCATAGACCATGGTATTGTTTTTATTATTTATTCGTTTCAAATTTTTGCTATGGACTATCGACCATTGACTATCGACTTCTCCATGGACTGTGGACCATCGACTTTCTTCAGTCCACCTTAAACAACTGGCTGATCGATCCGTGTTCGTTTACGTTGCTTATCGCTTTTGCAAACAAATCGGCAGTGCTCAGTACTTTTATTTTACTGCTCTCGTATTTAAGCGGTATCGTATCAGTTACAATCAGTTCCGTTAATACCGAGTTTTCAATGGTTTCGTAAGCCTTGCCTGATAGTACCGGATGCGTACAAACTGCACGCACACTACGCGCGCCACGCTCCATAATCAGGCCTGCTGCTTTAGCCAGCGTACCCGCAGTGTCACAGATGTCATCAATCAGCACAATGTCCTGATCGGTAACGTCGCCTATCAGCGTCATCGATTCAATTTCGTTGGCACGTTTGCGGCGTTTATCGCAAATTACCACCTCGGCATTAAAAAATTTGGCAAAAGTGCGTGCCCTGTACGAGCCGCCCATATCCGGCGAGGCTATGGTTAAATTGCCAAGCTTTAAGCTTTTTATATAAGGTACAAAAATTACCGAAGCATCAAGGTGATCAACCGGGATATCAAAAAAGCCTTGTATCTGCGCGGCGTGAAGATCCATCGTCATGATGCGGTTAATGCCCGCAGCCACCAATATATTGGCAACCAATTTTGAACCGATGGCTACACGGGGTTTGTCCTTCCTGTCTTGCCGTGCCAGCCCGAAATAGGGAATAACCGCAGTTACATAATGGGCCGATGCACGACGGGCGGCATCGGTCATCATCAGTAATTCCATCAGGTTATCCGTTGGGGGATTGGTGCTTTGGATTAAAAATACATCGCAACCACGTACCGACTCGTTAAAATGCGGTTGAAATTCGCCATCGCTAAACCGCGAAAGTACCACGTCACCAAGTTCGCGCCCGTAATGAGCCGCAATATTCGCTGCCAGGGCCTGTGTGCCCGAGCCTGCAAATAATTTAACCGGATTAAACTGTAAAGGCATTTTTATTTACGATTTACGAATTTCGATTTCAGAATTATCTCGGATTTCGGAATTTCGATTTCGAATGTTTTAATTTTGTCAATTTTGAATTCATTAAATTCGAAATCGGAATTCCGAAATAAAACAAATCGGATTTTAGTTTTTCAAACCGGATTAAATCCGAAATCGAAAATCCAAAATCCGAAATCAAAATTTGTTGCCCGACCAGGATTCGAACCTAGACAAACGGTACCAAAAACCGTCGTACTACCATTATACTATCAGGCAATCTCCTTTGTAACGTTATCCGTTCCGAAAAGGAATGCAAATATACGACGATTTTTGAAACTGTAAAGTTAATTTTAAAAAAATGTTTTGGACTGGGGAGATTATAGGTTGGAGATTAGAGATTAGAAGCTGTATGTGCTAAACTCTAACCTCCAATCTCCAACCTCTAATCACCAGATTCACACCCCAATCTCCATCTTATACACCGTTCCATTGTCGTTTTTTACTTTTAACTCCGAACTTAATTGCCGTGCCATTAGCTTCACCAGTTTTAACCCAAACGACGAACTTTTTTTCTCATACGCATCCGGCATTCCTTTACCATTGTCGCCTATAGTAAGCAACAGTTTTGATTTTGAGGGCTGTTTAAGACTTAAAAATATCTCGCCACCTGTATCATCAAAGGCATATTTAAATGAATTGGTGGTGAGTTCATTTACAATCAGGCCCACGGCCACCGCTTTATCGGCTTCAATTTTTAAAGGTTCTATGTCTACGTTCAAAGTGATATTCCGGTCCCTGTCGCCACCAAATGATCCTTTTATATGGTGCAACAGTTTGGTCAAATACTCCTGCATTTCAATTTCGGTAGTAGTGTTATCCATATATAGTTTACTATGAATCAGGTTCATAGATGCCAGTCGGCTTTCGTTTTCCCTTAGGGCATTTTTTGTATTTTCGTCGTTCAGGCTGTCAATCTGCATGGTAAATAAGCTGCTGAGTATCTGTAAGTTATTCTTAACGCGATGATGCAGGTCCTTCATCAATAACTGTATGCGCGCATTGGCAATGTTTTTTATCCGGAAGTTGTTATACGTAATGGCAAACAGCGCCAGCAGCAAAATAGCCGCAATAATTAAGGCAATGATGGAAGCCCGCTGCTCGCCCACGGTTTTGCTTTGAAGCTTATTTTGGAGGTTAAGCGCAATAATGTCTTTTTCTTTCAGATTGGTTTGGTATTTTATTTCCAGCTCGTTGATGGCTTTGTCTTTGGCTATGGTTAGTAGAGTGTCTTTTATGGCATCGCGTTTAGTGTCGTAAACAAGGGCGTCTTTGTAGTCACCTTGTTGCCGGTATAAGTTAAACTCGGCGGCGTAGGCATTCATGAGCAACTCGGGAAGCTTTAATGCTTTGGCGGTGTTTTCGGTGATTTTAACAGCGGTTAGGGCTTCTTTGTATCTTTTTTGGGCGGTGTAAAGTTCGGCGAGGTCAAGGTTGCCTTTTGCCAGTTCTTCCTTCATTCCATAATTTGTTGCGATGGTTAAGGATCTTAAAATGTAACTTTCTGCTTTTTGGAAGTTGCCTTTTATTTTCCAACAAGAGCCAAGGTTTTGAAGGGTTAATACTAATATACTGGAATCTTTTACGTGACTGCGCATCATGAGGCATTCGGAGAGATAAAATATAGACGAATCTGGTTGGTTTTGCTCTTTAAAAGCAAATCCAATATTATTTAACGTTTGAGCGACTAAAGCATTGTCATTTAAATTTTTTCTGATGGTTAACGCTTTTTTATTGTACTGTAGCGCTTTTTGATAATTTTTTAGTGACACGTAACACAGAGCAATAGAGTTATATGTTCCAGCAAGATCAGAGGTGTCTTTTATTTTTAGAAACTTATCTGCCGATTTGAAATAATAGTCATTGGCGGTTTCAAACTTCGATCGTTTTTGTTCCAAAATGCCTAAATCAAGATAAGTATTGCCTATTTTTTTCTCAAGTTTATCTTTTTTGTAAAATTTTATGGCATTTTTATAATTTATCACGGCGGCATCGTAATCATCTCGTACATAATCGATGTAACCATTAGTCTCCCAGAAAATACCTATTAGTGAATCAATTTTATTTTTTTGAGCGAATTTTAAGCCTTTTGCAGCAAACAAATACGCGTTTTTAAAATCGCCGCCTGCAGCATATGAAATGGCAATTAACTTCAGACTCTTTAATTCTATTAAAATATTATCTTCCTTTAAAGAATAGGTGTATGCTAATTGTGCTGAATATATAGTTCTTTTAACGTCATGCCCGTATGATTTTTCCGCTTCTTTCAGTAAGGAATCTACGTTTGGACTCTTATTTTGGGCATACCCAAGTTCAAGAGAAGTTATTAATGGAATTAGTAAATATTTTGCGATGCGATTTAAGATATCCATTTTTTAAAAGTTATCATATTCGCCCTTAATTTAATCATTATTTGATCCTTTAATAAAAAAACTGGCTGCAAATAATAAGATTCGCAACCAGTTAATTATTATTAACAACTATCTCGGAGGTTTTATCGGTTGTTCTCCTCCTGAAGTATCTACTGCTACTACTTTCCCACTAAAGTGAGATACAGCATTAGAAGGTTTAACATCATTGTTTTTTGTGCAGCTTGAGTACACCATGGCCACGCATACTAACGCAGCAATTACCATTAGATTTTTCATTTTTTCTCTAATTAATTTTAAAGCAATTATTAACTAGAGCAGGGTTTGCTTCTTCGGGGTTCCGCCTGGCTGCTCGTCACAGACCTTCCCAGAAGAAGCGGGATATAGAGAACGATTTCTTTAGTTCATCCCTAACAATCAGTTTCGAACCTGATCGTTGACCCAAAAGTGAGGTTAATGCAGCAGGTAGCTAAAATGTCAGGTATACCTTCAGTAATTTTTTGAAATGCATCTGAAATGCATGTTGAAATGAGGCTGGAAAGGGGCTGGAGGGAAGTGAGTATTTTTTATTATATTATTGATAGTGAGGTAATTGTATTTGTAAAAATGGATAACGTCGAGTAGTTTGTCCCAAATTGACAGCGAAGTGATGATAAATAGCCGCAAATAAAAAAATGAAAAAAAATTTGGAGGGATTGTATGCGTGGCAGCGGGGCTGCTTCGGGAATGCAAAACTCACATAAGCCTTTTTTTCTTTTGTCTAATGGAGCGCAGCGAAGGATCTTCTGTGATATACGTAGCAGAAATGTATGTGGACTATTGCGGGGTAGAGAAGATCCTTCGCTGCGCTCAAGGATGACAAATCGCTTTTTTATTCAAGCGACATTTTGAAATGTACCCGGCGGACAGCTTTATCTGATAAAAATTGTGACGTTTGACTTCATTACCCTACCCCTTCGGCTTCACATCCTTCACCTCGGTTGTATCGGCAACTATGGTAGGCACCCGGTAACCACCCAAATTAATCACACAACCCGGAAATAGCTTTTGCAACGCAGGCAGATCGGCCAGTTTGACCAGGGTGTTGTACAAAAAAAGCTCTTTTAAGGTCTTCGAAGTTCTTAGACTGGAGATGCCGTTTACTGTGACTTTGGTGCTTGCCAGGCTTAAATAACGCAATTGTGTTAAACCTTGCAGATTTGCCAGGCCGTTATCCGTAACGCCGCTGTTATTTAAACTCAGGCGCATCAGATTTTTGCAGTTTTTAAGACCCTTCAGGGTAGCGTTGTTAAAGTCGCTGCGTTCTAATTTTAACGAAACCAACTGAGCTTTCATCGCGTCGAGCAGCAATACCAGGCTATCGGGCGTGGTAACCGCATTTACAAAGTTGGCCGATACATAGTTGCTGCCCTGCTCAACCGGCACCACGGTAATGTTTACGGCGGCTAAACGTTTCAGCATCGCCTCATCTAACTGCGCCACTTTAGCCGCAGGCAATTCAGGGACTTTGGCTTCGTTTTTCTCCCCCTGTTGCAAGGCGGCCAAAACCGGTTTTATTTCTGCTGGCTGGGGTATGTCTTTTACTTTTTTATCAAAACTGGCGCCACTGGCAATCCACCAGTGCAGCAGGGAAATTTCGTTATCGGTAAGCTGTGGTTTTTCGGCAGGGGGCATGTGGCTTTCGTTGCTGTTGGGCAATAGCAGGCGTTTAATCAGTTCGCTTTCGTCGGAGTTGCCGGGTATTACGGTTTTGCCATTTTTGCCGCCCTTTAAAATATAGGCCTGTAAATCCAAACGCAGTTTGCCTTTTTGTTTTTCGCTGCCATGGCAACCGTAGCACCTGTTTTGCAGCAGGGGTTCTACCGCGTCTTTATAAACCAGCGCTTGCTCTATGTTGGGTATGGGTGGTATAGCGACGGTGACTTTTTTTGTGCCGTTTAACGGGGCGGTTAGGTAATCGGCCCCATGCGTTAACGAGCCGCCCAGGTGCCCGGTAATGGTTATCAGCACTATTAATAACGCAGCAATTACAGCGGGGAGTTTACCCGTTTTTGCCCGCCTGTTTACAAAATACAACAGCGACGATAACACCGCGACACTGATGCCAAACCATTGATGGGTGCTCACTAAAGCGGCTGCATAATCGCCGCTATCAGCCAGTAAATAGCCCGATATAGCCGATAAAACCGCACTTATCGCACCCAAAAACAACAATAAGGGTATAGCGGGCTTTAAATTATTGAACTTTGGTTTTACCGATAGCAATAAAAACAAACAAGCCATCAGCAAAATGCCGATGGGTAAATGAACCAGTACCGGGTGAAAACGGCCAAAAAACTCCTGCATTAAATCTCTATTTTACTGATACCGTTTTCTTAATAAATTCAACATGTACACATTAATTTCCCATTGGTCGGCCACGGGCAGGCGGGTGTACGGGAGGGTTTGCAGGTAATCGGGCGGACCAAATTCTGTTAATATAGTCATCACTTCGCCGTTCAGTTTTTTACGTTCAATCACCTTATCCCACCAGGCTAAATGAGCTTTCACGGCGGCATCCCACTCTGGTGCGCGCGGTTCATTTACCTGCGGACCTTCCGGATGGCCAACCCTTGCATGAATATGACCCGCCCGGTTTAACATATAGTCAATCGTTGTTTTTTGATTGGCCAGTAAACTCTCGTGCACCACGCACCAGTGCGAAATATCGAGCGTTATCCGTAATTCCGGATTTTTAAGCGCATAATTATAGGCTACAGGCGCTGAATACAACATCCGGCTGCGGTGGGTTTCGTGATAAATAGGTATGCCGCTTTCTTTGCTTTTCGCGATGGTAAAATCAATGAAGGTTTGATTTTGGTCGAAAGTAAAATAATCGTGCCCCGAGTGACAATTGATATATATGGGCTTTTGATAGGGGTTACTTAATATCCCATCAATATTTTTTTTAAAACTGGCGAAATGACTGGCATAATCATCCTGCCCGGCGCTGGTGATAAAACCGACTTTTATGCCATGTTTTTTTGCCGCGGTAAACAATTCCTCCTGCTGTTTGGCATCGTTCGTCCAGCCGAATTCGGCGCCATCATAGCCCTCCTTTTTGGCTTTTCCGCAAAAGGTATCGTAACTGCCGTCAAATCCCCACATGGTGGCTAACAGTAATAACTGGAATCCCGGCGCCGCTTTAACTTTAGGAGCAGGTACAGCAGCAGCCAGTTCGCCCAGCGGACTCAGCAATACCCCGGCGGTAACGCCTGCCGTACTTTTTAAAAAATTTCGTCTTGAATTGGGCATGATTAAGCTATGATTGGTTTTATTACTTTCCCGGCAACATCCGTTAACCTGAATGGCCTGCCCTGGAAAGGATAGGTAAATTGCTCGTGATTAAAGCCGAGCTGGTTCAGTATGGTTGCCTGTATATCAAAAGCATCAACTTTACCGCTGATGCCGTAGTAGCCAATTTCGTCGGTTTCGCCATAGCTAAAGCCTTTTTTAATGCCGCCACCGGCCATCCAAATGGTGAAAGCGCTGGTATGGTGATCGCGGCCCTTGTAGGGGTTTTGCACCCCGTTTCTGTTTTCCATCATTGGCGTACGGCCAAACTCGCCGCCCCAAACTACCAGGGTCTCGTCCAATAATCCCCGTTGTTTTAAATCGAACAGTAAGGCCGTCACAGGTTTATCCATAGCCCTGCATTTATTTTTTAAACCAATATTCAGCGAATTATGGGCGCTATCGCCGTGTGCATCCCAGCCCCAGTCAAACAATTGCACAAATCGCACCCCCTTTTCAACCAGTTTGCGGGCCAGCAACACGTTGTTGGCAAAACTGGCCTTACCGGGTTGGGTGCCATACATATCATGAATATATTGCGGCTCATCGTTAATGTTCATCACCTCGGGCGCCGATATTTGCATGCGGTAAGCCATTTCGTATTGCGCTATGCGTGATAAAATTTCCGGGTCGTTATATTCCTCGTATTGTTGCTGATCGGCCTGCTTAATGGCCTCGAGAGATGCTTTGCGCAGGTCCCTGTCCAGCCCGTCCTGGTCCTTTAAAAACAATACAGGGTCGCCCTCGCTGCGGCATTGCACGCCCTGGTATACCGAAGGTAAAAAGCCGCTGCCCCAAACGCTTTTACCCGCATCGGGGAAACTGCCCCCGCTGGTAAGCACCACAAAGCCCGGTAAATTCTGATTTTCGGAACCCAGGCCATAGGTTACCCAACTGCCAATGCTTGGCCTGCCCAAGCGCGGTGTGCCGGTATGCACCAGCAATTGCGCAGGCGCATGGTTAAACTGATCGGTGGAAACCGCTTTTAAAAAACTAATTTCATCCACAACCGTTGAAAGATGCGGTAAATTATCGCTCAGCATGATCCCGCTTTGCCCACGCGGTGCAAAATTGGCCTGCGGCCCCAGCATTTTGGGTACACCGGTAATAAAGGCAAATTTCTTTCCTTTTAATAAGGATGGGGGGCAATCCTGTCCGTCCATTTTCATCAGTTCGGGTTTAAAATCAAACAGTTCTAATTGCGAAGGAGCGCCGGCCATGTGCAAATAAATAACGCTTTTGGCTTTACCCATAAACGGTGGCGCTTTAGGCAGCAGGGGATGTGCGGGGTCGTAAGCAATTTTTGTATTTGGCTGTGAAAACATACTGCCGCAACCACCCAATAACGAACCCATTGCCAAGGCCCCCAAACCCATGGCACTTTCTTTTAAAAAATGCCGGCGTGAATTGGCCTGTGCCTGTTTCTCAGTCGCTTCTTTAACTAATCGCTGTGTGTTTAACTCGTCCCTTGTCATCCGCTTTAGTTTTTGGTTAACACTTCGTCTAAATTAAGCATTGTTTGGGCCACTAATGCCAACGCCGCATCTTCGGGTTTTACAGGCTTTTGCCTGTCGCCCATGTAGGCCGCTGCTTTGCTTTTGTCGGCAGCAAATTCATGGATACTCCGTTCGTAAAGCCCTTTAAATATTTGCAGGCGCCCCGGTGGTATGGATTTGTACAACATCAGGCTGTAGCCTTTGGCTATTTGGTTATCAATATTAGCGCCGCCTTCTAATTTCATCCTTGCAGCAAAGTGACGCGATAAATCTGTATAAACCGAATCGTTCAGCGTAACCAATGCTTGTAGCGGGGTATTGGTGGTGATGCGCCTAACAGTGCATAACTGCCGTTGTGCGCCATCAAATGCCACGGCGGATGGGTAAGGTGCGGTACGCTTTAAATACGTGTAAACAGCCCTGCGGTAGCGATCTTCGCCAACGGCGTTTACCCAAACGGCGTCGTTATAAGGCGATAGCCATATACCCTTTGGCTGCCAGGGCATAACCGGCGGACCGTACATTTTGTGGCTCAATACCCCGGCAATCTGCAAATCCTGGTCGCGCAGCTGCTCAAAGCTTAAACGCACCCGCGGCCCTCGGGCATATAGTTTATTATATAAATCCTTTTCCTTTAGCTCGTTGCTCAGTTTCGAATCCTGGCGGTAGGTAGCCATCATCACCAGTTCGCGCAGCATCTTTTTAATGCTCCAGTTATAATCGTACATCAACTGGTAAGCCATATAGTCCAATAAATCCTTATGCGTAGGTTCCATTCCCTGGCTGCCCATGTCTTCCAGCGTTTCAACAATACCCGCGCCGTATAGTTGTTGCCAAAGCCGGTTTACCATAGTGCGCGATACCAGCGGGTTGCGTTTATCGGTTAGCCAGGCAGCCAGGCCCCTGCGGTTTTGAGGTTCGCCCGCAGGCATGGCAAAAGCCAGCGATTTCGGTACACTTGGCTGTACTACCCGGCCCTTAGCCGTCCAGGCGCCGCGTATAAAAACATTGCTGTTGCGATGCATTGTGGCAGGATTTTCCACCAATATGGGGGTAACAGGTACGTTTGCATCCAACAGGGAATTAAACAATTTTTTACTTTCGGCATATCCCGGCTTCCCCACTCCGGGAAATTGGGGCGAAAAGTAAAACCAATCCAGATAAACCGAGTTTTGCATCGGGCTTTTCAGCGATGGATTTTGAAAGCAGAGATATACATCATGAATACCCTGCTGTTTCGGGAAGATAACGGTTCCGTTTTTGAACCCCTTAGTGGTATCAACACCCCACGAGGCAATGATAGGGCCGTTCGCAGCATCAAGCCGCAACTGCATGTGCCCGCCTTTATCCGCTGTAGCATAGCGTAAAATCAGCTGACTTACATCCTGCAAATTAACTCTCGCCAGCCGCACTGAGGCGTTTCGGCGGAAAAATAGATCGCCGCTATGGTTAGTGATTTCCGCATTTACCAAATTATCAACCGAATTGGAGTTTATAGCAGGCGACCCGGTCCGTAAAAAGTACCTGATTCGTTGCGCTTCGTTCTCGTTCGATGTTGTTTTTACCCAGTTGGTTAACTGGTTTAATTTTAAAGTAAGACTATCATTAAAAGTTCTTAAAACCGGGTATTCGCGAGGTTCATCTTCATCGCGGGTATTATTAAAGTAAGCCATAAACTGGTAATACTCGTCGTGCTTAAAGGGATCGTAAGGATGACTATGACATTGCACGCAGGCAAAAGTAGTGCTCATTAGGCCCGCCCAAACGGTATTTACCCGATCAAGTACCGCCGCCGTTCTGAACTCCTCGTTATTGGTGCCGCCTTCATCGTTTGATGGCGAGTTGCGGCTAAAAGCGGTGGCGATAAATTGCGCGTCGGTAGCGTTTGGCATCAGGTCGCCGGCTATCTGATCTGTTATGAACTCATTATAGGGCATGTCGGCGTTAAACGCTTTAATCACCCAATCGCGGTATTGCCAAATGCTTCTGTTGCCATCGGCTTCGTAACCCTTGGTATCGGCATAACGGGCAATATCCAGCCAGTTAGAGGCCCAATGTTCGCCAAACTGGTTGGAAGCCAGCAGATGATCAACAAGGGTTTGATAGGCGGCATTTTCATCAGGCGCGGTTAAATAAGTTTGAGCGGTTTTATCGTCCGGCAGGGTGCCGGTTAAATCTAAACTAACACGTCTTAATAAAGTAGCCCTGTCGGCTTGTTCCGAAGGTTTTAGCCCCTCTTTTTGTAATTTGGCGTAAATGAATTTATCCAGATCGTTTCGTGCCCATTGAATCCCCGCATCCGGCACTTCAACAGGTTTTACAGGCTGATAGGCCCAATGTGTGCCCCATTTTGCACCTTGTTTAACCCAGGTGCTTAAAATATCAATTTCGCTGCTGTTTAATGCCGGGTGTTTGTAGGGCATGCGCACCTCTGCATCGTTTGATTTTATTCGGCGGATAAATTCGCTATGCTCCGGATCGCCGGGGATAATAGCAGGTCTGCCTTTTTTGGTGGCGGCCAGCGCCTCGTCCCTGAAAAGGACGCTAAATCCCCCTTGCTGCTTAACTCCACCATGGCACGAAATACATTTTTTATTAAAAATAGGCTTCACCTGGGTGTTAAAGTCTATTTCCTTTTCACGAGAAAAGAATGAATAGGCAATTAATGATAAACCGGCAACACAAATTGCAAGCGTAATAATTTTTTGTTTCGACATTATTGGTACAGATGCCCGGATGTACAATTGGTTAAATGCGGAAGAGCCGTTGGTACAATTATATAAATTGCCTGGCTGCTCTTGCCATTAACAAATATGGCACATTACAACCATCCAATAAATAGATATTTTAATTTAATAAATGGATTATCTTATTCGGAATTGATGTGCATTACCCTTTACTAACCTGTTTTGTTCGACGGGCGTTACCCGTCGCTAACCTATTTCGTTCGACGGGCGTTACCCGTCGCTAACAGATTGCGCCCTTTCAGGGCTGGGCTTCCTGTTTTGTTGAGTGTTTATAATCATCCTTTCAAAATCACCGTAATCATTCTTCAATCGGTGAAATCCCAAAAAACTACTCCATCATCAATCTCCTGATCAACTCAGCACTTTGTTTATTGCCTTCTTCTAACCTTCCTTTAAAAAAGGATTGAACTTCGTTAAAGTGTTTTTTATAGCCCTCCATATCGCCATAACCAATAATGGCCGACCATTCCCTTACAGCCGAATGAAATTCCAAATCGTCGCCACGAATGGTTTTATCGTACAGGGCGGTTTCTATCGATTCTTCGAGTAACTCTTCGTTTTTAAACAAATATTCCGCAATGCCCAAACGGAGACGGAATGGTGGAGTTTGGCAAATGAGATTATCGTAGGGGTTTACGCCCAAATGGTACCAGGCGTCAACCATGCTTAAAATGCTGAGGTGCGAATTGGGTTTTTGGTGCCCTGTGTTTTGCGAAAGGGAAAATTCTTTCATCACCTTATCGCTCAGCATAATGGGTTTACGGCTTTCGTGAAAAACAAAATCGCGGGCGCGGTAAAGCCTGGCCCTAAAGGCGGCTTCCTCTTCTTTTATCATCAGCTTAAACAACTCCGATTCGGATACCGCATAGCGCCGTACTTGTTGCTTGGCATAAGGGTTTAATATAGCCAAACCGGCATAAACGTGCGCCTTATAGCTAAATATGCGCAGGGTAGTTAATATTTTTACGTTATCGATACCACCTATATAGGATGCGTTTTCCCATGGAAAAAAACCGGCTTCTTTCCAGGCGGTACCCATACTTTCGAAACCTACATGGGTTACGGCCTGGGTGTCGGCCACAATTTTATCGTGCTCATGGTAATCGCTTAACTCTACAATATCCGACCCAATTGCGGTAAATAAATCAAGCATACGCTGATAGGCATCATTGGCCGCGCGGTGGCGTATCAGTATCAGTTTTTGCCCTTTGGGTTTAAACCCGGGGCCATGCATACCGTGGAAGGTAATGATCTGC